>CAVPKZ010000022.1:0-4154 GCA_963705755.1 uncultured Acidobacteriota bacterium
GCAAAGCGCGCTGCGAATTGTACCTAGCGCCGCTTTGCGCGATGGCGTGGTGCAATATGTTTGTGATCCATCGGCAACTTGCCCCGGCAACACCGTGCAAGGCCTCAGCGGCGCAAAATTACACCGTAGGTGCCGGAAACTTCGCTCTCTCGCCCAGTTGACAGGCATGCACCCATGCTGAGCAAGACCCCTCCTCCGGGCTATACGGCGTACCGTTCGGCCCAGATCCTGCGGTGCTTTCCGATTTCAACACCTACCCTTTCCTGCCCAATGACTTCAGCCAGGGTGATGGATTCAATACTGCGGGTTTCCGTTTGCTGCGGCTCCCCCATAAATATCAATAATCTGTATATCGCGAAATTGGATTAGAACTTCACGCCAGATGGGAAGCAGCGTCTCTCTTTTTACCGGGGCGCTCGCAAATGAAAATCAAGGCCAACGCCCCGTTTCTACCTGGGCAACCTCCCACAACAGACCTCGTAAATTACAACAAAGGTTTGATCGCCAACTATTCCGCGGTAATTACCAACACCCTGGTTAACAGCTTCCGGTACGGTTTTATTCGGGAAGTCTCGGCACCATCGGCAATACCAATCTCCCCTGGAACACTTTCCGGGGCCTCGATCCCACTTTCAACAAAACTTTGAACTACTCCAAGGAATTTCAGCGACCCATCAACAGTTTCTGGGACGACCTTACCTGGACGCATGGCAAGCACAGCTTCCAGTTTGGCTTTAATATTTCCCGCATTCGCAACCCGACCTCCAGCTCCACCAGTTCTTTCAGCAGTGGCTACATGAATTCTCAATGGCTGGACACTTCTGGTTTGGCCGGTCGTACCTCCTCCCCGTTGAACCCGGCGAACAATGGCTATCCCGCGGTCGACTTTAGTGGATTCGGTGGCAATTACGATAATGCCGTAACCGCGTTGTTCGGCATGGACGTGGAAGTGAACGCTCAATACAACTACGCCAGAAACGGAACTCCTTTGCCTCAGGGCGCCCCCGTGGTGCGCCACTATGCCGAGGATGGGTACGAAATGTACGCACAGGATACCTGGAAAATTAGGCCCAGTCTCACGGTTACCCTAGGCCTGCGCTATTCACTTTTTTCGCCCCCATGGGAGACCAACGGTTTGGAAGTTACACCCACGGAAAGCCTCAACACCTGGTTTAACGGGCGCGGCGTGGGCATGAACAACGGCGTTCCTTCTATTGCGGCCCCTCCGATCGCCTTCAATTTCTCCGGACCCGCTAACGGCGGAACTACCGGGTATTATGGCTGGGATTTCAAGAATCTCGGTCCGCGAGTTGCTCTCGCTTGGGCGCCCGGTGGCGGTTCTGGACTCATGCACGCTCTCTTTGGACAGTCAGGTCAGAGCAGCATACGGGCTGGGTTTGGCATCGTCTACGACCGTATCGGTGAAGGGCTTCTGGATACCTTCGATAACAATGGTGCCTTTGGGTTATCTACTAGCATACCCAACGCGGCCGCGTCACAATCGGTTCTTACCACGCCACGCATCACCAGCTTGAATACCATCCCGCAGTTCGACAACGTCGGGGCGCCCATCTTCGTTCCGGCTCCCGCTGCGAACTTTCCCGAACCCTATCCCAGCAATCCGGCGCCGGGCAGCGAAGCAATTGCGTGGGGTCTGGATAGCCACATCAAGACTCCCTATGCCTACACCCTCGATTTATCTGTCCAAAGGCAATTGCCAAACGGATTTACTTTCCAAGTTGCTTACGTCGGAAGACTCTCTCACCGCTTGCTTGCTCAGGCGGATTTGGCCATGCCTTTGGATCCCTACGACAAGGCTGCCGGCATCGATTACTTTGCCGCCGCAACAGCGTTGGCGAAGGTTTACCGCAGCGGCGTGACCACCAACACTTTCAACCCCAACATGGTGCCCGCCAGCGTACAAAAGTATTGGTCGGACATCACCCAGCCGGTGGCGCCCGGCGGAGCCTACTCCATCGGCGCGAACAGCCCGTACGGTACCTGCGCCACGAATGGCCTGAACTCCACAACCAATCCAACGGTATTGGCGTTCAACCTTCTGTGCGCCAATAGTTTGAACGAGTTCTCTCCATCTATGAAATGGACACTGGCGGGGTTCCCGATGCGAACACCGGTAATCTCTACTACTACCATCTCGGAAACTACACGGGACCCAACGTCTTCTATAGCCCACAGTATTCGTCGCTGTACGCGCTGAGAACCGTCACCAACGCGAACTACAATGCCTTGGAAGTCACCTTACAACACAAGATGACTCATGGCCTTCAGTTTGATTTCAATTACACCTACGGGAAATCCATCGATGTCGCTTCTGACGCCGAACGTGTGGGAACGTGGGGTGGCTTGGGCGGGCAGATCATTAATGCCTGGGACCCAAGCTCAAACCGGGGCCCCTCGGATTTTGATCTTCGTCACCAGGTTAACTCGAACTTCATCTGGGAAATGCCTTTTGGACGAGGTCGCTGGATAGACTCCGGTGCTAATGGCATTACGGATGCCGTGATCGGAGGATGGCAACTGTCGGGCTTGGCTCGCTGGACCAGCGGTTTCCCCGTCAATGTCTGATAACGGTCCGCAATACCCGACCAACTACCAATTGGAGGGCAATGCCAACAGATTTGCCCCGTTACCACCGGTACCTACTACACCGGCCCCAACAACAATGGAGTTGGCAATACCGCTCCCAATCTCTTCGCCAACGGAATTGCCGCCGCGAACTGCTTTGACTATGCCTTTCCTGGCGGCACTGGCGGGCGCAATCAGATTCGCGGGCCCGGCTATTTCGGTATTGATCTCGGTCTGGCGAAGCGCTGGAAAATGCCTTGGAGCGATGGCCAGAGTTTGCAATTCCGTTGGGAAGTTTTTAACGTCACGAACTCTGTGCGCTTCGACGTACAGTCGGCCTCAGCTTCCACTGGCGGCAGCTTGGCCAACGGCAATTCGGCCAATTTTGGGAACTTCAGTGGAACACTCACCACGCCGCGCATCATGCAGTTCGCGCTGCGTTACGAATTTTAGAATCATTCACGCCGTTCATTACATGGCAATGCCGACGTTGGCTTGCCTACTTGGCTGACATTGGGAAGGGGAGTTACCGACCTCCGCTTCCCGATAGTTTCTCGACTTGTCAGGTTTGCACCGCGAATAACTTCGCGTTTTCCCTGGATACATAACCTCGTTTTTAGGCTGCGAAATCCCAAAAGTACTATTCACCGAAGCGCCTATCCGTCCTAAACTTGAATTCCCCAGCAAGGAGGATTCATGGCCACTCAAAAAAAATCGCCGGTTCGCCATTCTGCTCATTCTGCTGGTCATTCAGACGCGATTCGCATCGTGCCGTTGCATCACCCTCAAGCCTTGCAGGCCTCCGCGCCGCAGCTTACCTATCGCAATGGTCCGTTGCTATCCGCCGTAGAGGTTTTCACCGTGTTTTGGGGCACCACCTGGAACTCCGCTCCGCAAATTACCGTGATGAATAATATGAACGTCTTCTTCGATTACATTCTGACCAGTGCGCTCATCGATCAGTTGGCGGAGTACAACGTGGGTAGTTTTAAAATTTCGCACGGCAAGCGTACCGGTACGACTGTCATCTCTCCCGCTACCGCAAGTTCCGTGAACGACGCAACCATCCAAAGCGAACTTCAAAGCGCCATCGCCTCCAATCGTGCCTTCCCCCAACCAGGCGCTAACACCTTGTACTTTGTCTTTATGCCGGAGGGCGTGAAGGTCGTGCAGGGCGGATCGGCTTCCTGTCAGGCGTTCTGCGGATATCACAATGACATCAACGGACAGATTTTTTACGCCGTCATGCCGTATCCGGGGTGCGCAGGCTGCACCGGTGGCTTGCAACCGTTCGATGCGCTGACCTCCACCAGTTCGCATGAATTATGCGAAGCCATCACCGATCCTATTCCCGGCCAGGGCTGGTACGACGATTCCAACGGTGAAATTGGCGACATCTGTGCCTGGAAAACCAAGAAAATCGGTCAGTACACCGTGCAGTTGGAATGGTCGAACAAAGCTAACCAGTGCATCTGAAAATCTAATTTCTTTTTAGGCGCGCCCGGTGTCCGGTGCCCCGACCGCAGGTATCCCATAGAGCACCGGCGATTTCGGAGCGCTGCCCTCGT
>CAVPKZ010000023.1:0-12984 GCA_963705755.1 uncultured Acidobacteriota bacterium
GAGCCATGCGGTACTTTTCAACCAGCACTGCAAGACGGTCGCGGTCGACCGGTTTAAATAGATAACTGGCAGCTCCCAGATCAAGTCCCATCGGTTCATTGTCGACGATGCGTCAAATAATGACGGGGACCGCTAGCGCCGATCGCTTTTAGTTCTTCAGCACCGACCAGCCATCGAATTCCGGCATGACCACATCCAAGGTGATCACCAGCGGTTTCTCTTGCTTCGCAAGGCGCAACCCCTCCTCACCGTTGGAGGCCACCGCGCGAAATCCTGATTTGCTCAGAAAGCGGGACATCAAATCCAGGACTGCAGCGTCATCGTCTATAACCAGAATCGTGTCTTGATAAATCCTGGAGCCCGCCGGCGAATCATCATTCGCAGACGCCGGACGTGCGAGTTTTGTGGCGTCCAGAACTGCTTGGGTTGGCAATTGCACCGTGAAAATGGAGCCCTTTCCGGGTTCACTTTGCACACTGATCTGTCCTCGCATGAGCTGCACGAAGCGATGGGTAATCGCCAGTCAAGACCTGTGCCGCCATATTTTCTGGCGATAGAAGCATCGGCTTGCGAAAATTCAGAGAACAAATTCTGTTGCTGCTTCTCCGAAATTCAATACCCGTATCGCTGACGCGGAACCGGATGTAGCCATCGCGGTCGTTCTGATCGACGTCCAGCGCGATGGTGCCGTGATCGGTGAATTTGCATGCGTTGCTCAGCAAATTAAACAGGATCTGTCTGACTTTGGTGATATCCGCCCGCATGAAGCCGAGATTTTCTGATACGTGGACTCTTGATCTGATTGCTGTTCTTTGCGGCGGCAGGCTGCAACGTCGTGGCAATTTCGTCGAATGAGCGGCAATACCTCAAAATCCTCGAGGTGCAGGCCCATCTTCCCTGCTTCAATTTTCGAAAGATCAAGAACGTCATTGATGAGTGACAGTAAGTGTTTGCCCGCTGATTGAATCTTCCGCAGATCTTCCACGTTCTCCGAGCGCCCCGATTCCCGCGCCTCTTCGTCCAGCATTTCGCTGTATCCAATGATGGCATTGAGCGGCGTGCGCAATTCGTGACTCATATTTGCGAGGAACGTACTCTTCGCGCGACTGGCTTCCTCGGCAGTGTGTTTAGCGGTCAGCAACTCTTCCTGCGTTTGCCTGCGGTGCAGGATTTCGTTCTCCAGTTCCAACGTCCTGGTTTTCAATTCATCGTTCGCGGAGCGCAGCGCCCCATCCCGGTGCTGGATTTCAGACAGCATGGTGTTGAATCCATCGATCAGCCTGCCAATTTCATCGCCATAGGATTTTGTGGCGCGCACCGAATAGTTCTTGTTGGCCGAAACCTCTCTCATCGAATCTTCCAGATGCAGAATCGGCCTGGAAATCAGTCTCTGTAATTTCGACGAAACGAATAATGCGAAGCTGCCGGAGATCAGCACAAAAATGCAGAGAATTCCGCCGTACCGTTTGGCTCGCACACTCCATTGCCGCATGTCGGATCTGCAAAAAAAGCGTTCCGAGATGTTCCCCATTCAGAGTGACGTCGTGGAACACTTGCAAATATCCGCCGTAAAATCGATATCCCTGGTCTTGCGCTAAAGACGGAAGAACTTTCGGGAAGGTGTCATTGGCACGCGAATAATGCGCGAATTCCTTGCCATCCAAGCCGTATAAAACCGCGGCCACGATGTCTTCTTTCGCGGTGAGCGCCGTCAGTGTCGCTGTCGCAGCAGGCACATCTTTGAATTCCATGGCGCCCGCGCTGTTGTAGCCGATAATTTCCGCTTGTGTCCGAAGGTCTTGAACGAGCAAGTGCCGGAAGGCCACCAAGTCGTAAATGAGGAAGCTCAGCGCGGAAAGCACCAGCGCGGCGCTGCTGGTGAGCATCGTAATGAGCGTTAATTTCCGCTTGATGGAAAGGCTGTGAAAATTCATCCGGGCTTCCTTGCCGAGGGCCCGGCTGGCGCGATGATTCTTGCCAGCGTCAATAGCCTGGAACTGATATTTAAATTCCCGTCGTGAGCCGCGTCGACATTCACTTCAAACCGCACGCGGTTGTCTTCCAACATCAACCGGATCATGCCTCCGCGTTCGGCAAAGCCCGGCGTTTCGCCGACCGTCAGGACAGGAAGCCCCTTGACGGCGGCAAATATTTCTTCGAAGTGCATTTTCTCCGAGGAACTCACGAATAGAATCCTGCAGTCCTTAAAATCCTTGGAATCCTTAAGTTCTTTGCTCCACTTGAACCGCCGGATGACAAAACCACGCGTGCCAATTTTCTTACCTTCCACAACGTGATTGATGATGTCTCCGAACGGGTCTGTTCCCAACACTCCGATGACAATGGGAGCGTCGGGCTCCGTGAACGCAGTGGAGGGCCACTCCACGAATTTCGCGAAGTTGTAAATGAAACCCGCCTTGACGAGGTATTCCGACGAATCGGAAGCATCGCCGGCTTGTGCGCCAGCCGATGCCGCCCAATTCAACGTCATGCTGAAGATGGCGATCAGGATTGCCAGTCGTCTCAACATGACGCTCGCGGGCCTCGTATGTTCAAAATGCTTCACAGTTCACTTTCCAATTACTTGAAATTTACAGTCACGCTGCCGTAGATGGCCCGGTTTACGATCGTAGGAGCGGTATTGATGAAGTCAGGAATAAATTCCAGGTGCTGATTGTTGAGCAAGTCCTGACCGGTGATGGAAAACTGCACGCGCGGCACTGGGCGCCATCCGAGGTGCGCGTCCAGAGAGTAGTAGGACGGAATGTTCAGCGCCGACAGATGATCGACAAACCTCAGAGTGTTGTCCAAATCGAAATGCTTCGGCAAATCGAGTGAGGATCGCACGTACCACTGATGACGTGGGTTTGATCCATTGGGAAGATCGGCAGTGGGATCGAGGCTGGTGGTGTACTTGGCAATGTCCATTTGCAGATAGCTGTAAGAACCCACTAGCCTCCAATTCGGGGTGACTTTCCAATCGGCAATGGAACTCGGCGCCGTACGTTCCGCCGCCCATTTTGTTGCCCGCTACAAAGGGAACCACTAGATCCGTCGGAACCGGATTGCCTTCGAGAAATGGTGCGCCGGGCTCCGCCGTCCGTAGATTCGAATACCGGTTGTAAAAAGTAGCGAAGTCCGTAGACAGCGTGTTGGTTACCTGAACGCGGTAGCCCAATTCATAGGCCAGCAGATCTTCCGATTGGAAGTTGTTGCTCCCATAAACAGTTACTAACGCAGGGAACGGTGTAGGATTTTGCGGTATTCCAGGAGGTACTACCTCTGAAGTGAGTCGCAATCCTTCTTCGGTTAGCGCCGGGGTCCGAACCGCGCGAGACACTGCGGTCCATATCGACTGGTTGGGCGTCATGGTCCAGAGGAGTCTGACGTTGGGCTCGAATTCGAAACCGGTGAAGGTGTTATGCTCAAATTTCGAACCGACTGTTAAACGCAAAGAGTGAACGAGACTGATCTCATCCTGTAAGAAAGCGCTGAATTGATTCAAAGATCGCTGGTTGGGAATCAGCGAAACGGAAAAACTGGGGTCGTTGCGATCCATGATGGACCGGTATCCCAGGCCCCAAACCATCTGTTGGGCATCACCCACGTGGAAGCCATCCTGAAAATCGACGTCAAAAAGATTTTGGTGATCCACGAATAACGAGTTGTCCGCCAGGGTGGTGTTGTCGTAGTACATCTGCAACGACATCGATCCCCCTTCGGAAGAATGGTTCCAGCGTCCCAGAACGTTTCCGCCGCTGTACGCCCCGCTATTCGGGAAAGTGCTGGAATAAGGCGCCGCGAAGGATGGAACCGTTAAAGTTTCGTTGTACCCGCTGTGGTAGAGGTCACCTTGTAACGTGAAAGAGTTTGAGCCTGCGGGCGTGTAGTCCGCGCGAAACCCTCCACGCTGGGCCTCCCACCCGTCGTTCGCGGTACCACCATTGGCATACTGAGACGGAGCCCAGTCGAAATACTTCCCGTAGACGCGGTAGGTTGTGTCGCCGCCAATTTTGTCACCATAGCGAGCAGCCACTGAACCGCGTTCTTCATTGCCACCACCTGCGGTTACGACGCCGCCTTGCGTGGCTTTGGCTTTCTTGGTGATGATGTTAATTACGCCATTGACAGCATTCGCTCCCCACAATGTTGCTCCGGGTCCACGAATGACTTCGATGCGGTCGATATCCTCGAGCATCACGTCTTGAACGTTCCAGTAAACTCCCGAGAAGAGCGGCGTGTATACGCTTCGGCCGTCGATCAGCACCAACAGCTTGTTATCAAAGCGTCCGTTGAAGCCGCGTGAACCGATGGCCCACTTGTTTTCGTCAATGCGCGCCACTTCCAGACCAGGGACGAGTCGCAGCGCTTCGGGAATGCTGGTAGCGCCCGAGCGTCGCAAGTCCTCCTGCGTGATGACAAAAATCGCGGCAGCGGCGTCAGCGACCTTCTGTGTGCGCTTCGAGACGGAAGTCACCTGAATGTTCATCAGGTCTTCCATGCTGAGAGCTGTCACGTCCGGCACGCTCTGCTGGCTTTGAGCAGCGCCGTTCGCTGCCAGAAAGACGGTCATGAAACTCGCAAGCACGGTTCGCCCGACGATCCGTGCGGCGGCTAAACTGGGTGGGTGTTTCGAAAACATGGTTATATTCCCTTCTCTGAAAACTCGAGCTGCGTTCTTGTTAGGTCCCCAAACTGGATTTCCATTTGCTCTTTCTGGCCCTTAATCTCGTTCACTGCATTTCAACCCTTGCATTTCAGCATTCGACCCGCTGGTTCCCCGAATCCCTCTGAAACACGGTGTTATTGCAGCGGTTTTTTTCCACTTACCGTAAATACCGTCGAATACGTCAGCGTGTCCGGCCGGCGCAGATATTCGAGAAATCTTTTCGCGTGTTCCCTCGCGGCCGTCTCGCTGCCCAACACTTTCTTCAGTTGCGGTGCTGCTATCTTCAACTTAAGTTCCCACTGCTTCAAGATTTCCGGACCAACCACTCCTGCTATCAGGTGGTAGCTTTCCACCTGCACATCGATGTGTTGCAATCCCGCTCGCTGCGCGAACGAAAAAAGTTTTCTTCCTACGAAGGGATCAAATCCGGTAGCAGCCAGCGCAGTAACAACTTTCTCGCTGGTACGTTGCATCTCCGAATCTTCGGGGTAGTGCCACAAAAGCTGGCCGTCCAGATCTTGCAAAAGAACCGTGCCGCCTGGCCGGCAAACTCTAACCATCTCGCGCACGGCCTGTTCTTTGTTTCTCAGGTATTCGAGCAACATCCGCGAATACACCAGGTCAAAGCGATTCGACGGGAATTCCATGGCGTGCGAGTCCCCACGCACAAAATTCATTGATTCGACCCCGCGATGCCGCTGTCTCGCTTCCCGTATACGGTCCTCGCTGATGTCCACGCCAGTCGCTTGTATGGACTTATCGAGCGCGACCACCTCGCGCAATATGACTCCTGGACCACAACCCACAGAAAGAACTTCTGCGCCCGCGCCAACGCGATGCGCCAAATACTTTTGCACCCACGCATGGGCGTCCACTTTCGCCTCAAGGCGCATCGCCTCGCGAGGATCTTCCATGATGTATTCGACTGCGGACACGCCTTTGCTCATTACTTTTCCTGCCCGATCAGAGCTGGCTGCGGCTCCTGCTGCCTCTCCAGCCGCGCCAATATTCGTGAATAAAAACCGTCAACGTGTTTGTAAAAACCCGGGTGCCCATCCTTGAGCCAGATTCCCTGGCAGTAATGGCGGACAAACTCGCCGCCCAGCTTCACCAGGGCATGCGTAGCCATTTCGTCCGCAATCACCGGGATCTCCTCCAATTCAAAATCCTTATAAGCGGTGGCAGCGGCGGTCAGGAGTGCGGAGGAGACATCCGCGACTTCAGAATCCGGAAGTGTGGGCAGCAGCAGCAAGTCGCAGCGATTCTCGATAATAGCTAAAATTGATCCTAACGGCCCGCGATACGCGATGGCCGCCCCGATCGGTTCTTCCTTGTTGGCTCGATAGGCTAGCCAGACGTGCCGCGAACGCCGCAATCCGACGCTGCGATACAATTCCGCTACCGTTTCGAACGCGGTGTCTTGCTCTAATTCCTCAGCGATGACATAAATTCTGCCCCGTGCCCTGGAAGCAATTTCAAGCAGCGCGCTTTTATGCGAAGCGCTGTAAGGAACTACACGAATTCGTTTCACCGCCGGCAGCACCAAAGTTCGCGGTAGCCCGAAGTAAGCATGCCGCTGAACGGACGAGAGTGATTCCCCGATGGTCTTTACCATCGATCCAAATACCCGCGCCGGAAAGCGATTCTCAGGGCGAAACCAGTTCTGCGCCGATACGTCGCAATCTTTCCGAATTCTGGCCGCTGCGGCCGCGAGCAATACCGCTCGTGATGCGTAGGGGTTGTTGTCGGAGACCAGGTGCTGCGACATCCAGCCGTTCTGCGACGCTCTCCACACCGCTAGAGATGCCAATCCTCGTTTGTGATCACCGGCCGTCAGCACGTACAAAAGTGAATCGCCCACTCGTAACATCCGCCGCCAGTTCTCACGTACTTGCGCAACATGCGGGAAAAGCCGCGCCGCTTTATCCGGATAGAGAAACCCAGTGCGCTCATAAAGAGCGAATATTTCGGTGACCGATAACGCGTTCACTTGCACGCCATACCGGTCGTACACATCCGCCAGCTGCGGAAGGCTGTCGACCATTTGCTGATCTAGCTGGTCTAGCGGCATTTCTTCTCCGTGGCCGGTTTCGGCCACCTGGCTAACTGCGCGAACTCGCAACGGCAGACCCGGCGAAAGGGCCGAGTTGGACGTATCTAGTACTATCAGTACCGTTTTAGGTGTCGCGGAAGTGTTCCTGAATGGGACCTTAGTACTGATTTGACCCACCCGCACGGCGGCACTATTAACCCCTTGAATACATCCGGCGCTCCGTATCCCGCCGGAATACCTGGTTTTGCCGGAAATTGGGCGATTTCGTTGGGGTTGAGACCGGCGGCGCCCAGTTTTATTGCTTGACCTCGGTGGGCGTTTTGAACAGTGGGAGCGGTCCGGGTTTTTGCGGCCTTACCTGATTCATAGTTGATCCAAGTACACTGGCGAACTGACCTATCCTTTATCAGGCCAGGAGAATGAGGCGAACGAGATGACTGCTGAGTGGCGTGGAAAATGGGCGTTGGTTACTGGGGCCAGTGCGGGAATCGGCGACGCCCTGGCAAAAGAATTAGCTGCGGGAGGCGCGAATCTGGTTCTGACCGCGCGACGGCAAGCACGACTTGAAGAATTGGCGAGCGAGCTTACCGCGAAACACAAAATTAAAACTTCCATATTTGCAGCGGATCTTGCCGATGTAACCGCGCCGGCAAAAATTTATGCTTTTACGCGTGCGCAAGGAATTTCGATTGAGCTGCTGGTGAACAATGCCGGTTTCGGCGCTTACGGCGAACTGCCTTCAGTTGAAGTAAGCCGCTTGCTGGACATGGTGCAGGTCAATTGCGCGACCGTGGTGCATTTGACGCGACTGTATCTGCCAGAGATGGTAGCCCGGCACAGTGGCGACATTCTGATTCTGGCTTCTACCGCAGCCTTCCAGGCCGTCCCGTACATTTCAACCTACGCAGCCACCAAAGCATTCGACTTGCTCTTCGCGGAAGGTCTGGCGGAAGAAATGAAGCCTCACGGCATTCGCGTTTGCGCGCTTTGTCCAGGGTCGACGGAATCGGAATTTCATGTGGTCGCAGGCCAGGAAAAATTCATGCGTAAAGCTGAGACGGCCGAGAAGGTGGCGTGCACGGGCCTAAAAGCCTTGGCAGCCGGCAAAAGCTACGTGATCTCCGGAGCTTGGAAATTATCTCGGCGCTCAAGGTGAGCGCCTGGTGCCCCGCAGAATGGTCACCCGCATTGCCGCAGGGATGTTCAAGCCACGCGAGCGTAAACGCGAGAGCTAAGCTCACGCGAATTAAAATCGGCCTCTGCAACTAAATTCCCCCGCTAAAAACGACGAAGCCTTCCGACAGCAAATTGCACTGCCAAAGAGGCCGCCGCCGTCTTCAAGGAGAGAAGGGGCTAAATAAAATCGTTAATTGGCCGGAGGCGCCGGGGCGACTCCCGCAGCCGCTCCACCATGATGAGCATGTCCCGGTCCGCCGGCTTTCACGGCATAGTCCGCCGGCACCGTAAAGAATGTCGCGGCGGGCTCAGCCTTCTGAATATTTGACAGCGAGAAAGTAGTGGTGCCGAATCGCGGATCCGTTCGCGTACTCTGTACCACCGTTTGGAGGTCTGGCGAATACCAGCGTTCCGACACGATTTGTATCGGGGCGTTGTTGCCGATTTCTCCTGCTGCGATCGTGCGCGTGGTGCGAGTGCCTTCGGCACTCACGCCATTGATAATTTGCGTTCCGAGAGAATCGACCTTCAACGCTCCAGAGGCTTCTTCCTGCTGCTGTCGAGCCTGCATTTTCTGGCAAAAGCTTGCGCTTTAGCGGTATTCCCGGCGGCTCCGCCCGCCGGCAAGGTCATCTTGTAAGCAACCTTCTTATCGGGATTCAGCATGTAGTGCGCGCCAGCAACCGGATCGGAAATGGCCACCATTTTATGTGTGCCGCCAGTTGCCGCCAGCGGCCCCACGCCCGTAAAAGTCATTTCCCGGCGCAAGCGCCCTTGGCTATCGCGGTAAATAGCGCCTTGGACGGTGCGATTGAGGTCGTCGTTCCGTCCTGCAAGGTCTGTTTCGTAGTTGACGTGGAGGTCGCCGAAAATGGAGCGCCGGTTACGACTTTCCCGCCGTGCATACCCTCGAAGCCCATCAACTCCATGGGACCGCCAAATGGCCCCCGATGACCGCCGCCTGGCCCTTGCGCAACCGCCGTTCCCACACCCAAAACTAACGCACCACCCAATACTAAATGCATCCACCCATTTCGCTTCATGCAGCTCTCCTCTTCTCTCCCTATGCGGTGACTCATCACCGCCGAAATTTATTATTCAGGCAAGCGCACCGCTTGCGCAGAGCCGTCGCTGCCTACCAGTACGTCAACTTGAATCCAGTCACTGGCTTCGTCTTCATTCACCGGCAAACCAAACGCAGCAAGCGAAGCTCTTTCCATTCCCACGCGCACAACGGTGCCATCTTCCGCTTCCTGTAAAGAACTCCCAGGTAATTGGATAAAATCATTGCCGCCGCTTTCATTGCCGGCCATCAGTATCTCGGAATCATCGCCGACAGTGCCTCGCTGTCGCCGGTCCCCGACGATCGTCAAATGGCTCGAAACTGCATCGAGAGCCACAACCGGAGAAGCAGCGATGTTTCCGCCCAGCGAACCTTGGCGCCATTTATGCCAGTCCCGTACCCCGAGCGTGCACACGATCACCGCGGCCGCCGCCAGCCCCCAGGTCGCAAACTGCAAAAATCTGACGCTCTTGCCTGGGCTGGTGCTTGAGCCGAAACTGTTGCAATACTCGCGCTTCTACGGGAGCCGGCACATGTAGTATCCGGCTACTCTCAGCCAGCGCAGCCAGTTCCACCTGGGCTGCGGCCCAAGAGGCTCCCAGCGCGGCGCACCGGCCGCACACTCGAGCGTGCTGCACCGCACGCTCGCGGCCGTCGTTGTCGATTGACCCGTCGCGTTGCGAATCCAAACCTAAAATTTCGAATTCTTCGCAGTTCATATCAATCTTCCATTTCCTTATCGTGCTACCGAACTCCAGCGCCGCGGGGCGTCGCGGAGCATTTCCAGCTTGGCGAGCAGCAGCGCACGCCCGCGATGCAGCCGAGAACGAATCGTGCCGATGGGGCAATCGAGCATCCGCGCGGCCTGGTCATAAGTCATTTCTTCCAGCTCGCACAAGACCACCGTCTCGCGGAATTCGATAGGCAGTTCCATCACTGCGGCTCTCACCTTTTCCAGCCGCTCGCGTTGTTCCGCCCACATCGCTGGCGTGAAAGAATCCCGCAGCGTCAACCCGCCACCACTTCCATCTTCCTGCCGCTCCACCAAAGAAATCTCTCGCGGCAAGCGCTCGTTGTACTTCATGATCTTGTTGCGCGCGATTCCAAAAAGAAACGCCGGCAGAGTGCCTCGTTCAGCGTCGTATTTGCCGGGTTCGCGAACCAACGTCATAAAAACGTCCTGAACAATTTCCTCCGCTCCCCAGGAGCTACCGGTCATGCGAAACGCAAAGCGGTATAGCACGTCCGGCATGTCTACGATACAAAGCTGCAAATGCTTCTTCGTCGCCCTTGGCGGAGCGTTTGAGCAGCTCTTCGTCCTGATCGTTCGGTCGAATTTTCATCGGGTCTGATCAGGCATTATGCGTTTCATCTAGCATTTCCCAGGCAAGGCCTAAAAAGTTCCCCGGCTCTCCGGCCGAGTTTGGTGGCGTTTCGTGGGGAAGGGTAAATTAGATGCTCCGCAGGGCGTTAGACGGCTGCGGGCAGTTCCGGGTTTCCTGCATCGCGTTTGCGCCCCCCCAAACTGCTGCCTGGGCTAGTCAGCTCGACTAAAGTACCCACTTCCCATTGGTTCGTGTCCAGCTTAGTATGCGACTGAAGGAGAAAAGGTCATGAAAATAAATGGCAACACAATACTCATAACCGGCGGAGGCTCTGGTATCGGCCGTGGGCTCGCCAAGGCTTTCCACGCGAAGGGCAATCAAGTGGTCATTGCCGGCCGCCGCAAGAACCTACTCGATGAGACCGTCGCGGCGAATCCAGGGATGAAGGCGGCCGTCCTGGATATTGAGAACAGTGAAACGATCCGCATTTTCGTGGAAAAACTGAAGAAGGACTTCCCCACCCTTAACGTCGTCATCCATAACGCCGGGATTATGAAACCCGAGTCCTTGAAGGACGGCGCGGTTGCGGATGCCGAGGCTATGGTGACCACGAATCTGCTCGGCCCAATTCGCCTGAACGCAGCGTTACTGCCCTTCCTTCTCAAACAGCCAAATCCGGTGATCATGACCGTTTCGTCCGGCCTGGCATTTGTGCCACTGGCAATGACGCCGACCTATTGCGCTACCAAGGCCGCGCTCCATTCTTATACCAAATCGATGCGCTATCAGCTTAACGGCACCAAAGCGCAGGTCCTCGAACTCATCCCGCCCTACGTGCAGACGGAATTGATGGGACCGAGAATGGCAAGCGATCCGAATGCCATGCCACTCAAAGACTTCATTTCCGAAACCATGATATCCTCGAGAACTCGCCGAATAGTACGGAGATATGTGTGGAGCGCGTGAAGCCCTGCGTTTTGCCGAGGCGAGTGGACAGTACGATGCTTTTTTCAAAAACTTCAATGATGGGATGGCCGCTGCAGCGGTAGCACATTAGGACGGGCGCAGGTTGGGCAAAGCCAAGACTATATGAATCGCGCCGATGCGCATTGAAGCGATTCAATTGGAAATAGCTTGGTCCAACAACTCGATCACGTGCAAAACCTGCTGATTCGTGTGATGCATTTCCGCGCCCGCGCGCATCTGCAGCAGGCAGCCCGGATTTGAAGTGGCGATGATCTGCGCTCGCGTAGCTGAAGCGTAGCGCATTTTCTCGGCCAGCAACTCGAGAGAAGCTTTCGTCTGTGTAACGTTGTAGACCCCGGCCGACCCACAGCAAAGATCGGAGTGCGGCAATTCCACCAGATCAAGCCCAGGAATTGAACGCAGCAATTTTCGCGGAGCTTCGCGCACCTTTTGGCCGTGAAGCAAATGACAGGAATCCTGATACGTGACGCGCAGCGGCAGCTCTTTCAGCGGCACGGACAACCCTAGACTGCCGAGAAATTCAGTGACGTCACGCGTTTTCTTTGCAAAGGCTGCAGCTTGCCCGTATTCAGGTTCGCCCGGAGTGAAAAGATGATCGTATTCCTTCAGCGTGGAGCCACAGCCCGCTGCGTTCGTCACAACAGCATCCACATCATTCAAAAAGAACGCGAGGAGATTATTGCGCGCCAACTCGCGAGCTACTTCGCGAACACCCGCGTGGGCAGCCAGCGCGCCGCAGCATGCTTGTCCGTCCGGAACAACCACATCGCAACCGTTCGCAGTTAACACCCGATCGTTGCGGCGTTCAGCTCGGCAAAAGTTACGTTCGCTACACAGCCGGCAAAAAATGCAACCCGGCGCGCCGTGCGCCAATCGCCGGAAATGTTTGCCCGACGATCGTAAAAGAAATTAGTGTCAACACGCGGAAGCAGCCGTTCGCGTTATCCAGGCCAAGAAGCTCCAAAATGCCGGTAAACCGCGCCAGCGATTGTAGTCCAGAGCGCTGATAAAACGCAGCACGCGCGCTACAGTCGCGATGCGTTGGATAAGGCGGCGACCGGCGATAGACCACCTCGCGAGCAACCGCGATAATAACGGACGCCGTTAATCACGCTCGATGCGTGCCCGAGCGTATTTCCGCGAGCTTCCCATACTCGACCCGGAGAGACACGCCGTTTCACACGCAGCAATGAGACACTTATCAATGTGATCGACGAATGGATCCGTGACCAAAACGTGCCTGCTCCACTTGAATCATCTGATGGATCGCCCACGCGGCGAATGGCCTCCAGATTCCAAAGCCCGTACGTCGGGCAGACATTCAGACGAAGCCCACAATGAATACACCGCGCGTAATCTCGTAAATAGGGATCAAGCCGGAATAGGATCGGTGCCATGAGCGCTGGTCCATGATAATGCCCGTCGCAGCGATGTCTTCGACAAAGCAAACGGTATGCGCTAGTGAGTGAATTGCGATCAGATTCCCAGCGACGAATCGTCCCGGAGCGAAAACATTTTCAGGGTCAAAGGCATTCATTGACGCGGCGCATCAAGGCAGATCGTTCCTTGCGGGTCCCCAAACATTGACAACGCGTTTAGTGCCACGGGCAGAAGAGGATCGATGCGGAGCCGTTGTGCTCGGCCACATATGTCGGAAATTCACGCCTGAAGCAATGTTCGCCAGCGAGCCGATGTTTTATCGTCCCAGATC
>CAVPKZ010000024.1:0-43647 GCA_963705755.1 uncultured Acidobacteriota bacterium
GTCACAACACATCCTTTAATGCCAGGATGTTTTGCAAGGACCGCTCCGATCTCGCCAAGCTCGATGCGGAAGCCGCGAATCTTTACCTGGTGATCGATGCGTCCGAGATATTGAATCTCACCAGAAGGCAAGTACCGCGAAAGATCTCCGGTTTTGTACAGACGCGCGCTTTTTCGATTGCTGACTACATCTGGAATAAATCGCTCGGCGGTGAGCTCGGGGCGGTTCAGGTAGCCACGGGCGAGTCCAATCCCGCCAATATGCAGTTCGCCCCCAACGCCGATTGGTACCGGGCTTAAATTGTGGTCGAGAATATAAATCTGGGTGTTCGCGATAGGCCGGCCAATCGGTACAAATGAGCGCTGGTCGTCGCGGCGGCACGCCCAATACGTGACGTCCACGGCAGCCTCGGTCGGGCCATAAAGATTATGCAATTCCGCGTCGCTCGCGGCGAAGAACATGCGCTGCAAATCCGCGCCAAGCTCCTCACCGCTGCAAAACACCTGTCGGATCGACGAATGCTTTGGCAACTTTGCGCTTTCCAGAAACAGCCGCAACATGGATGGCACGAAATGCAGCGTCGTTATTTTTTCTTGCGAGATGACTTGGGCAAGGTATTCCGGATCGCGATGGCCGCCGGGTTGGGCCATCACCAAACTAGCCCCCGTGACCAAAGGCCAGAAAAATTCCCACACGGAAACGTCGAAACTGTACGGAGTTTTCTGCAGCACCCGATCAGCGGCCGTCAACCGGTAAGCGTCCTGCATCCACTGCAAGCGATTCACGATTGCTTCGTGAATGTTAACCACGCCCTTCGGTTTGCCGGTCGAGCCTGAAGTGTAAATTACGTATGCGGCATCATTTCGCGTGGATTGCACGCCAAGATTGGTGTCTGGCTCCGAAGCAATACGGCCCCAATCGCTGTCTAGGCAAATGGCGGAAGCTTGGTGTGCCGGCAATCGTGGCAACAACCTCTCTTGGGTCAAAATCACCGGTGGCTGCGCGTCTTCCAGCATCAACGCAAGCCGGTTACTTGGGTAGTCGGGGTCGAGCGGCATATAACATCCGCCCGCTTTAAGAATTCCCATCAACGCCACTACCATCTCGATGGAGCGCTCTGCGCAAACGCTTACGCGCACGTCCGGGCCGACACCCAATTTTTTCAAATGATGTGCCAGTTGATTGGTGCGGCGATTGAGCTCGCGATAAGTCAGGTGCTGGTCCTCTGAGGTCAATGCCAGCGCGTCAGGGGTTTTATCCACCTGCAGTTCGAACCAATTCTGCAGCGTTTCAACGTCATCGTATTTCGCCGCGGTGTCGTTCCAGCGCAAGGTAATCTCGTGGCGTTCCACTTCCGAGAGAATTGGCAGCCGGTCTATTGCTTGGGTGGGCGCGACAACGATACTTTCGAGCAGGGTCTGCAGATGTCCCAACCATCGTTTGATCGTGGAAGCATCGAAAAGGTCGGTGTTGTAGTCGCACTCCAGATACAACGAATGCGGCCCTTCCACAAAGTTGAAAAACAAATCAAAGTGCAGCGCGCGCTTGGGATTTCGTTCGCATTCGAATTTCAATCCTTCGAATTCCACGGCGCCGGGATCGCGATCGATGTTGAAGATCACTTCTACGAGCGGCGGTCGGCCAGGGCTACGCGGAACTTTAATTTCCTGAAGGATGCTTCCGATGGTGCTCTGATTATGGTCGAACGCGTCTAAGACACTTTTCTTCACTGCCGCAAGATTCTGCTGGAAGCTGCCGCTGGGCTCCAGACGTGAGCGCACCGGCAGTAAATTGACGCAATGCCCTACTAGACAGTTCTGACCGGTGATCGCTTGGCCCGCGATTCCCAGCCCGATCACCAAGTCGGTTTGGCCTGTTAGCCGGTACAGAAAAGTTTTCAGTGCGGCCATCAACAGAACAACTAGTGTGGTGCGCTGCTGGCCCGCGGTCTTTTTCAGCAATAAATGCAGCGGCTCGGGCAGATCCCGTTTCAGTGTGGAAGCCTGCGCGGTTCGCACCGCCGGGCGAAGCCGGTCGGTGGGCAACTCCAGCGGGGTAGGAATATCCGCAAATTGTTTCACCCAATATTTGGAAGCATCGCGCGCTTCTTCGGTGTCGCCCTGGTTGGTAATTGCGTACTGGCGGAACGATTCTGGAGCTTCTAGAACCGGTGCGGCTCCTTGTTTCAACGCCGAATAAATTTTTGCCAGCTCGCTTACGATCAGCCCGCCGGACCATCCATCGCATACAATGTGATGCGCCGTCCAAACCACCACCTGCCGGTCGTCCGAAAGGCGCACAATTCGAACACGCAGCAGCGGCCCTTGAGTGAGGTCGAAGGAGCTCGACACCTCCTTCTCAACTAATCTTTGCAGCTCCTGTGCGGGTTTTGGTTTCGCCGAAAAATCCAGGAGTGGCACATCCAGCTTTGCGACCGGCTCTATCCTTTGCCATTGGCCGTCGGAGCTAAAGCTGGCAAGCAATATCGGATGCCTTTGAACAATTTGCTGAGTCGCCGCGCGGAATAATTCAGCATTGAAGTTGCCATGAAACTCCAGCTTCAACGATTCGTTGTAGCCGAGCGCGGCCTCCCCACCCATCTGCGCTGCGAGCCAGATTTCTTTCTGCGCTTCGGTTAATGGAAATTGATCGACGCCAGCAGTCGCCGCCACGTGCACGATTTGGCGAGCTGTGGCTAGTGTATCCGCAGGTTTCGTCCTGGCTGCCGAAGTTTTTTCAGAGCCGGAACCTGGTGGCGGCAGGAAACCAGCCTCAACCATCGCCTGCAAACTTTCTCGAAACGCGGTCAGCAGCTTGGCGAGGTCGGCTTCACTGTGCGCGGTGGTGAGTACGAACGCGCGATTGTCCCAGATGTGAATTCCGCGCTCGCGAAGCATGTAATGCAGCAACGCAGCATATTTCTGGTCTGACGGGAAAGTAAGCTGCATCAGCGAACTGAACTGCGTAATGTGATAGGGCGCCTGGAATTCGTCAATAATGGCGCGTAATTGTTCAGCAAGCCGCGCCGTTCTCGCCGTCAAATTTTTCTGCAGCTCCGGGCCTTTTTCTTTCAAATGCAACAGCACCGCTTTAGCCGCAGCCAACGCCAACGGGTGTCGAACGAAGGTTCCGGCAAAAAATGTTACGCCCACCTCCGGAAACGAAGTGTCGCCATACTGCCATTGCCCGCCGTCAAGCGCGTCCATGTATTTGGGATCGCCGGTCACCGTGCCAATTGAAATCCCGCCGCCAATTACTTTTCCGTAGGTCGCCAGATCGGCACGCACGCCAAAATAAGCCTGCGCACCTCCCGGCTCCACGCGGAACCCGGTAACCACCTCATCAAAAATGAGCGCTGATCCCGTTTCTTTAGTTACTTTTCTTAGTTCGTGCAAAAATTCCCGCGGCTGCAAATCCAACCGCCGGCTCTGCACCGGCTCGACCAGCACTGCGGCGATTTCCGATCCGCGCGCGCGCAAAATGTCGAGCGATTGCGGATTGCCGTAATCCAGCACGATAACTTGTGACACCGCGCTGACCGGTACTCCCGGAGCGCTCGCGGCGGTCCGCGTTTCGCCATTCACCGTGAGCGGCCGGAAAAGCACTTCGTCAAAAATTCCGTGATACGCGCCTGCAAACACCGCAATCTTGTCGCGTCCCGAGACTGTTCTGGCGACGCGTGTGGCAGCCAAAACCGCTTCAGATCCAGTGTTGGTGAACGCTACCCGCTGCATGCCGGTGAATTCGCGAACCAGTTCTGCGACTTCACCCGCGATGGGCTGAATCGGGCCAATCTCAAATCCCAGATCAAGCTGCTTCTTTACCGCTTCGACAACGAATGGCGGCCGGTGCCCAAAGATGCTGGCCCCAAAGCCCATGACAAAATCCACGTACTCGTTGCCGTCCACGTCCCAGACTTTTGATCCATCCGAATGCGTGGTGAAAATCGGATAGACCATGTCCTTCCACAATTGTTTGAATCCGCCCACGGAACGCGGGTCCGCAAGAATCGGCCGATTTTTTATCGCCAATTTCTTCGACTCCGCGGTTCGCTTTGTATAGCGGGCGATAAGTTCCTTCAGCGCGGCAGTTTGCTCCGCGGTCATGGCCATATCCGCTGCGCGATCGATGGGCTTAAAGGGCCCATGCGATTTCACTTCGGACTTCACCACCATCGGAATGGAAGGCGTGATCGCAGCCGCGGGGACCGGATTTGAAACCGGAGATGATGTAGCTGCTGGTGAAGGCGCGTGCCCCATCAACTGCAAAACTTGCTGCGTCAATGCTTGTTGTTGCTGCAAGATCTGTTCAAGAATTGAATTCGGTATATTGCCGGTTCCAAAACTTCCTGCTGCAACCGTTTGCTGCGTGGTCGCGATTGTTGGCAGCTGCGCTGGCGCTGCGGGAGGCGCAAAGGCATCTGCGGGCAATGTCGTATCCAGGTGTTCAGCAATTTGTTGTAGCGAACCCAATTCCTCCATCAACTGGCGGAAAGTTATGGGCACGCCGAATTTCCGGTGAAAAACCTGCGCGGCCTGGGTCAATAAAAGCGAATCCAGGCCCAATTCCAACAGGCTCGTCGCCGGATCCACCTGAGAAAGATCGTATCCGCTGAGTTCTTCCAGTAACGCCCGCGAAGCCGTGAGCAAGCGATCTTTGCGGGGAAGCGCAGGCTCTGCCGGAGTTGTGGCCCGCACCGAAACTGCCGTCGGCTGCGAGGCTTGAATCTCGGCGGTTGTCGTAGTTGCCACATTTCCAACGATTGGCGTGGAAAACTGTGTGACGGAAGACGGGGTGCCTGCAGCCTTAATCGCCGATTCCGGCCAATAACGTTTGCGTTCGAACGGATACGTTGGCAGCACCGCGCGCCGTCTGCGTTCATTGGCATAAAATTGCTGCCAATCCACGCTAACCGCTTTCATCCACAACCGACCTAAGGTATCCAGCAGCCCGTGCGGTTCTTGATCGCCAGTCATCGCCAGCGAAGCCAGCACGGTTTGCTCGCTTGCTTTCGACGGGTGCTGCCGCGCCAGCGTGCTTAGTGTTTGCCCTGGTCCCACCTCGAGGAACACGTACTTGGAATCTTTCATCAACTCCGCAATGCCGTCGGCAAATCGTACCGTCTGCAGCACGTGCCCAGCCCAATATTCCGGGCTTTTGGCCTCCGCGGCAGTAATCCACTTGGCAGTGACATTCGACACGTAAGGAATTTGTGGTTCGCCGAATTTTATTTTGCGCAGCAATTTGGTAAACGGAGCCAGCACCGGTTCCATCATCGGAGAATGAAACGCGTGAGACGTTTGCAGTCTTCGCGCCGCGATTTTCTTCGCGGAAAGTTCTTCTTCCAGTTTGCCGATCGCTTCATGCGAACCGGACACCACGCACAAATTAGGAGAATTAATGGCCGCAATCGCCAGCTGCGGATTAAGCAGCCCCAGCACTTCTTTTTCCGGCAGCCGAATCGCCAGCATCGCGCCACCCGGTTGCGCTTGAACCAACGCCGCGCGCTGCGCGATCAGCGTCAGCGCGTCCTCCAACGTAAATACTCCCGCAAGGCAACCCGCTACGTATTCGCCGACGCTGTGGCCAATCATTGCGGCCGGCTTGATGCCCCACGAAATCCACAATTTCGCCAGCGCGTACTCAATTACAAACAAAGCCGGCTGCGTGAAGCGTGTCTGCACCAGGAGTTCGTCAGACTTCTTATCGCCACCCGCTGCAGGAAACATCACTTCACGAATATCAGTTTTTAATTCCGGCTTGAGCAGCTCCGCGCAACGATCCACTTCCGCCCGGAAAGTTGGCTCCGTGCGATATAGCTCCGCGCCCATTCCAGCGTATTGCGCGCCTTGTCCCGGGAACATAAAAACCACCGGCGGATCGACAAGCTTTTGGTGATGTGTGAAAACACGCTTGGGATCTTTAGTCTCCAGCGCCGACGCGCCTTCAGCGGCATCCGCGCAAGCCATGACGCGACGGTGAGCAAATTCACTTCTCCCGGTTTGCAGCGTAAAAGCGGCGTCTGCAAGTGCACTATGTTGCTTCGAGCCTTCGCCGCGAGCAGCCATAGTTTTCAAATGTTCGGATAAGTTTTGTGTGGCGCGCTCCAGCGCATCGGGCGTTTTGGCCGACAGCGCCAGCAATTGCCACGGCCGTGACGGCCCTGAGCGCTCTGTCGCCGGAGCCTCTTCCAACACCAAATGCGCGTTCGTGCCGCCAGAGCCAAAGGAACTGATGGCCGCCCGGCGAGGCGCGTCTCCCTTGCTCCGCCATTCCTGCAGCGAAGCATTCACGTAGAACGGCGTCTTCTCAATCTCCAATTTTGGATTCGGTTTCGTGAAGTGCAGGCTCGCGGGGATAATTTTGTTATGCAGCGCCAGCGCCGTTTTAATTAATCCTGCCACGCCTGCCGCCACGTCGAGATGCCCTATATTCGACTTAACGGAGCCGATCGCGCAGAACTGTTTGGCCTGCGTGCCCATCCGAAACGCTTTCGTTAATCCCGCGACTTCGATCGGATCTCCAAGTGGCGTCGCGGTTCCATGAGCCTCAACGTAGGTAATCGTTTGCGGATCAACGCCCGCCAGCGCCTGCGCCATGGCCACCGCTTCCGACTGGCCTTCCACTCCCGGCGCACCAAAACTGACACGCTGCGAACCATCGTTATTCAGTCCAACGCCCTTGATCACCGCGTAAATCTGGTCCCCATCCTTAACGGCATCTTCCAGTCGCTTCAAAACCACCACGCCTACACCGTTGCTGAACGTTGTTCCCTCAGCCTTGGCGTCAAACGTTCGCGTGTGCCCGTCTGGCGATCCAATATTTCCTTCGTCGTAGTAGTAGCCACGTTGCTGCGGAACCCGGACCGACACGCCGCCGGCCAACGCCACGTCGCATTGAAACATCAGCAATGATTGGCAAGCCTGACCCACCGCCACGAGCGAAGTCGAACAAGCGGTGGCCACATTCAGCGCCGGCCCCTTCAGTCCCAACTTGTAGGCCACCCGCGTCGTTAAGTAATCTTTGTCGTTCCCGTACATCACCAGGTCGGCCCCAACCAATTCCATCAATTCCGGCCGAGGTTCCAGTGCATGGTGCACGTAAGTATTTGTGCTGGCCCCCGCAAACACGCCCACCGTCCCAGGCATCTTATCGGGCGCATAGCCGGCACGTTCCAGCGCTGCCCAGCAGGCTTCCAAAAATACCCTCTGCTGCGGATCCATGACTTGTGCCTCTTTCGGATTTACTCCGAAAAAGGCTGCGTCGAAGCAGTCCGCACCCTTCAAGACTCCACGCGCCGCCACATACTGCCCGCGACGCTTCAATTCCGCGGCGTCCAATCCAGACGCCGCTAATTCCTCATCGTTGAATAACGAAATGCTCTCGCGGCCGGCGACGAGGTTCGCCCAGAATTCCTCAACGCTCTCCGCTCCGGGAAAGCGTCCGGCCATTCCAACGATTGCTATGCCTTCTAATGGCTGTTCGTCGTTCATCAGGTTCCTAATGACACATCGCTACAGTAATCTACACAAGGCCATCTGGGGTCACTTACTGCAACTTTTGGGCCAATCCAACCGCCCTTACTCAATGATTCCATGAGACTTAACCGCAATCTTGGCCGAATATTCCATCACTTCCGGTGACAGTGGATAATATCTTCCATAAAACGCTCTTTGCGCCGAAAGCCATCCGCCTTACTTCTTGGTTGGAGCCCGCATCTGCGATAACGCCTTCTTCTGCCGCTGCGCCCGATCGCGCCACTTTTCGCCCTTTTCAACCGCCTGACCCGCAGGCTGGCTGAGATGCCGCGCCAAAGCTCGCACGGTCGGATGTTCGAACAGCGCCACAATCGGAAATTCCGAGTTTAGCTTTTCCCGCAACAGGCTGTGCATTTGAAGCAACAGCAGCGAGTGCCCACCAAATTCAAAAAAGTTTGTCTCTACGTTCACTTGTTCTAAGCCAAACATGTTCTGCCACACCGACGCGATGTTCTTCTCCATCTCCGTTTGCGCCGGCACGAAATTCTGCGCTTGCGTGTCCGCTGTAGATGGCTTCGCTTCCGCGACCGGCGCAGGGCGTGGCGACGACAATGCTTGCAACTCACTGACCCGCTTGTCAAAAAACACCGGCGCGAGTTCCAGCAGAATCTCTAAATCCCGCTTCCACCGTTCTATCGTCGCGGCCGCAATACTCTTGCGATCGTAAATCAAAGTTAAGCGCAACCGCTCACCCGGCTCCGCCAGCAACAGCACCGGATAGTTGGTATGGATAGGCCCAACAAAATCCTCAATCTGAACTGTTTCGCCCAGCCGCCGCGCCGAATCGTCAACCAGGTAGTTCTGAAACACGATCAAGCTGTCAAACAGTCGATAACGCCACGGCACCTCGCTGCTGCGTTGTATTTCCATCAAAGGCGTGAACTGAAACGCATTCAATTCCAGAAGCCGGCCGTGAAGTTTGCGGAAAAATTCGCTCCCGGTTTCGTTTTCATTCACATCCACGCGCACCGGCAGATTATTCGTAAAGGGCCCGACAATGGATTCGGCGCCGGCCAAATCCGTCGGACGGCCGGAGAACGCCGCTCCCGCCACCACATCTGTCTCGCCGCTTTGCCGGCTCAAGAGAAGCGACCAGACCCCCTGTACCAGGGTGTTGAGCGTTACCTGCAGCCGCCGCGCTGCGGTTTGCAGCGCGCTTGTGGCCGCCGCGGAAAGTTGGATTGTCTGTTCCTTATAGCGTTCGCCTTCCGTATTAACGAGCCGCTCGCTGATTAGCGCAGTGGGCTTGCGGAATCCAGCGAGTTGCTGCTGCCAGAAATTGGCGGATTCCAGCGTCGATTGCCTCGAAAGCCATTCCAGATAATCGCAGTATGGGCGCGGAGCTTCCAGTTGTGGAGCAGCATTGCGGGCATACGCTTCATAAAGCCTGCTGGCGTCGCGAAAAACCAGCGGCCACGACCAGCCATCAAGAAGCATGCCGGGCACACTCCACAAAAACCGCCATGTGCTGTCATCAAGTCGAACCAGCTTGAAGCGCATCACCGGCGCGCAGGTCAAGTCCAGCGTTTCGCCGCGATCTTCTTTCAGCAACCCGTTCCAGCGCTCCGGTTGTTGTTCAGCCGGAACGCGCCGCCAATCTTCCACCGTCCAGGGCGGGCGCACGTCGCGATGAACGGCCTGCAGCGGCTCGCGCAACCCCGCACTCAATACTGTTGAACGCAAAATCGTGTGCCGGTTGATCGTCTCATTCCACGCGCGTTCGAACGCGTCCGCGTTTAAATCCCCGCGTAAGGTGCAATGCCACTGATCGAAAGCGGCTTGCGCCGAGCCTTGATTCGCCGAAAAGAACAGCGTCTGCATCGGAGATAACGGGTAAATATCCTCAATTCCCGGCTGCCCGGCCAACAGGCGATCGAGTGAGGCTTGATCGAGTCGGGCCAGCGGAAAATCCGAAGGAGTGCGTCCGCCAGCGTCAGGCAACTGGCAATGAGCGATCACTTCTCTCAGCGCATTTAGAAATCCATCCGTGAATTCCTGAATTTTCTTCTCGCCATGAAGCCCGGGGCTATAAGTGAACTCGAACTCCATCCGGTCATTCAGGACCAGGCTGTTTATTTCCAGGGCATGTCGCCGTTTCTGCTTGGGGCTGTGCCAGGGTCCGCTGGATTCCGCAGCAAAGCGCAGAAGTTTCGATCCGGCAACCGCGCTATCGAATTGCCCCAGGTAGTTGAAAACCATCGCGGGTTCGGGGCGTGCTTTAAGTGCGCTATCGCCGCTCAAATAACGAAGAATTCCATAGCCTACGCCGCGCTGTGGGATGCGGCGCATTTGTTCCTTCACAGACTTCAGTGCCTCGCCAGGCTTCCAATTTTCTCCAGAATCATTCAATTCCAAACGTACTGGAAAAATCGACGTGAACCAGCCCACAGTTCTGCCGACGTCCACATCTTCAAATAAATTTTCCCGGCCATGCCCTTCCAGATTTGTATACAACGTGCGGCTGCCAGTCCATTTCGCCCACGCCCGAGCCAGCGCCGTCAGCAGCACATCATTAATCTGTGTGTTGTAGACCACCGGAACGGATTGCAGCAAAGCTCGCGTTGCATCTTCATCAAGCGCAATGGTCACCTTCTTGGCTTGGACTTCAGTGTTCGCCGCCGATGCAGCCGAGTCCATCGCTAAATGCTTCAAAGCTTCAGTCACCGCGCCAGGTTCTGTGACCGTCGTCCAATAAGGCAATTCCTGTTTCAACGAAGCTGACTCAGCAAGAGTCTGTAAACGCTCGGCCCAGGTGTTGTAAGACGCGGTCTTCGCCGGCAATGCGATTTTTTGTTTCGACTTAATTTGTTGATACGCGGTCTCCAAATCTTCCAACAGCGGCCGCCACGAAATTCCGTCCACTGCCAGGTGATGCACCACAAAAAGCAGCCGGCCGGGTTTTCCATCGCCCAAGTTGAAATACACCACGCGCCAAATCGGCCCATGTTGAACATCGAGGCTGGCTTGCTGTTTCGCCGCAGTTGATTCGATTGCCGCGCGCTGTTCTACCTCCGAAAGTTTGGAAATGTCTATCCATTCGAGCGGCGCCCGCTCTGAAGAGCTGGAGTAAAACATTCTCCAGTCCTCGTTTTCTTGCACGGCTCGCAATCGCAGCGCATCATGATGGCAGCTCAATTCCGCAAGTGCTTGATCGAGAACTCCGCGATCCAGATTTTTCGTAACAGTAAAGAGAAATGTCTGGTTGTAATGGTGCAAATTTTCCAGGTTTTGCTCGAAAAACCATTTCGCAATGGGCGTGAGAGGCACGTCGCCAGCAACTTCTACCGCGGAACCATTTTCACTTACTGCCACACCAGCAACACCCGCAAGAGACGCGATGGTTTGATTTGCAAACAACAATTTGGGCGTAAGCTTCAATCCTTCGCGCCGCGCCGCTGAAATAATCTGAATGCTCAGAATCGAATCGCCGCCCAGCTCAAAAAAATTGTCTTCGATTCCCACTTTCTCTACGCGCAGCGCTTTTGACCACACTGCCGACAATGTTTTTTCCGCTGCCGTTCGCGGCGCAATGTATCGCCTGGTCATTTCGGGCCGCTGGCTTTCCGGAACCGGCAACGCTTTGCGATCCACTTTGCCGTTGGCCGTCAACGGCAGCGCTTCCAGAAACATGAATGCCGCCGGCACCATGTAATCCGGAACCTTTTTCTTCAAATGCTCGCGAAGGACGCTGACTTCCGGCGCCGGCTGCGAAGCAACCACGTAAGCCGCAAGGCGCTTCACGGCCGGCTCATCTTCCGCGCCAGCACCACGACGGAGCGCACCGCCGGATGTTGCAACAGGACCGACTCAATCTCTCCAAGCTCAATACGAAACCCGCGAATTTTTACCTGATGATCGATGCGCCCTAGATACTCAATGTCCCGCCCCGGCAAAAACCGCGCTAGATCGCCTGTTTTGTAAAGCCGAGCGTCTTTGCGCCCAGTAACATGATTCGGGATAAAACGCTGCTCGGTAAGCTCCGGACGCCGCAAGTATCCGCGAGCCAGACCTGCTCCGCCGACGTGCATCTCTCCCGGTACACCGATAGGCGCGAGTTGGCCGTTCTCATCCAAAATATAAATTTGTAAATCGGGAATCGGCACGCCAATCACGCTGCCGGAGCTTAAATCATCCTTCGAAAGCGGCCGATACGTGACGTGCACCGTCGTTTCCGTGATGCCGTACATATTTACAAGTCGAGGCTGTTCGTCCCCATGCCGTTCGAACCACGGACGCAAACTCTGCATCTCTAGCGCTTCGCCGCCAAAAATTACGTAACGTAACGCTAATTCTTTCTGGCCCACCGCTTCTTCCGCCTGAATCAATTGGCGAAACGCCGAAGGCGTCTGATTCAATACCGTTACCTTTTCGCGCGCCAGCAATTCGTAAAAAGCTTCCGGTGACCGGCTCACCAGAAAAGGCACCACCACAACTCGACCGCCATAAAGCAGCGCGCCCCAAATTTCCCAAACACTAAAATCAAATGCGCACGAGTGAAATAGTGTCCAAGTGTCCTGCTCGTTGAAATGGAACCAGTTTTCCGTAGCACGCATGAGCCTGGCTACGTTGCGGTGTGTGACTATGCAACCCTTCGGCTGGCCGGTAGAACCCGAGGTGTAAATCACATAGGCCATGTGATCAGGTGTTACCCGCGTCTCGGGATTTGTTGTAGGTTGTGACCCGAGGAATGCTTCCGCATCGTCCAGAAAAATTGTCCGGGCTTGATGTTGTGGCAGACTCGCCGCCAATTTCTTTTCCGTGAGAAGTACCGGCGCCTGCGCATCTTTCAGCATGAAAGCCAGCCGTTCTGTCGGATAACTCAGGTCGATGGGAAGATAACCGCCGCCGGCTTTCAATATACCCAGAATGGCAATCACCAAATCTATTGAGCGATCAATGCAGAGACCCACCAGTACGTCCGGCACAACCCCGCAGGCAATCAGATAGTGCGCGATTTGATTGGCACGCTGGTTTACTTCGCCATAGGACAAAGTTTGTGAGTCGCACGTAAGCGCCGGGGCGTTAGGCCATGCTGCAGCAGAACGTTCAAACCAATGATGTAGGCACTCCACATCGTTGAAATCAACGCCATCGGCATTGACGAAAGAGAGCATCCGGTGCTTCTCTCCTTCGTCCATCATGGAAAGCGCCGCGAGAGAAGTTTCAGGAAATTCACAGCTTTGCGCCAACAAATGAGTGAAATGACCCAGCATGCGTTCCGCTGTTTCGGGCAGGAACAAATTCTTGTTAAATTCGAGTGCCAACTCGTAGCCATCCGAGGCGGGCGTTACTTCGAGCACTAAATCGAACTTGGCGCCCCCATTGTGTAACGGCAGGGAGGTTACCTTTAACCCGCCAGGGTTAAAGACCTGGTCGATGTCGTTTTGTAAAACCAGCATTACCTGGAAAACCGGCGAATACGTTAAATCGCGCGCGAGGCCGAGCTCGTTCACCAAATGATCAAATGGCAAGTCCTGATGAGCCAGTGCTTCCAGCATTTTGCCGCGTGTCAATTGCAGGTGCGCCTTAAAAGACGCTTTTTTATCGACCAGCGCGCGAATGGCCAGCGTGTTCACGAAGCAACCGATCAACTCCTCTACGGCGCTATGCGTCCTGCCTGCCACCGGTATCCCGATGACGATGTCTTCTTGGCGACTGTAACGGCGTAAAAGTGTCTGGAACGTGGCCAGCAAAACCGTGAATGGTGTGCAATGTTCGCGCTCCGCCAATTGTTCAAGCACCCGGCGTGTGGCCGCAGAAATCTGTCTTCGTACGCAGCCTCCCAGGTAAGTCATCACCGACGGACGCGGCATGTCCGAAGGTATTTCTAATAATGCCGGCGTTCCGCGCAATTCGTTTTTCCAGTAGTCCAAATCGCTCTGATAGTCGCCGGCGGCGATCCGCGCACGCTGCCATTCGGCGTAATCCGCGTATGACGTGAGAAGGGGTTTCCAGGACGGTTCGCGGCCCTGCGCCGCCGCGCTGTAGGCCTCGGAAATATCCCGCAGCAAAATGCCCATCGACCAACCATCGGAAACGATGTGATGAACGTTTAGCACCAGGACGTGATGGTTCGGCGCAAGCGAAATCACCAGGCACCGCAGTAATGGTTCTTCAGACAGCTCAAACGTTCGACTGCCCTCTTGGTTGGCTAACCTTAAGGTTTCCGCTTCCGATTTAGCAGCCAGCGCCTGTACAAAAACTTTAGGGACTTCCGACTGCTTGATGACTGCCGACCCTTCCTGCGCGCTGAATGTTGAACGCAGCGTGGCGTGGCGCGACATCACCGAACCCAAAGCCTTCCGCAAAAGTTCGATGTTCAGCGGCCCCTGAATGCGTCGAGCCAAAGGAATGTTGTACGCAGCGCGATTCGGAATGAATTGATCCAGAAACCACAAGCGCTGTTGAGCGGCCGAAAGCGTAAGTTCCTTCGCCTTCGGCAACGTCACGTCGCCCGTGCCGCGTGCCTGGTCGATCAGTGCATCCAATTCGATGATCGTTGGATTAGATAGAACCGCGATTAGCGGAACCCGCACCCCAAACTCCGCAGTCATTCGTGATGCAATACTCGCCGCCTGCAGCGATTGCCCACCGAGACTAAGAAATGCGTCGGTTACGCCAACGTGATCAATATGTAGAACCTCTCCCCATATTTTTGCGATTAGCGCTTCCCGGGCATTTCGCGGCAAAACTAATTCGTTTCCAAGCTGTGGCCTGGCGCGCCGCAAATGAGTTGCTACAGCCGAGAGAATACTTTCGACGGAATCAAGTTCCATCGCAATGTTGCGATAATCCGCGGGAGGCGCATGGCTTTGGCGCTCGTTGCCCGCCTCTTCATCAGTCTCGCTTTGTGCTGCAATTTCAGGATTAAATTCGACTGCCGCAGCTTCCGCGGCGCTCATGCGAAACGAACCGTCGCCAAGTAATTCCATTCCAACCGATTTTAGAAATTTTTCCGCCGGTTGATTGCGTTCCGTTCGAACAAAAGGAATTACAATCTCATCGGCCCCGAGGCGCTGCGCTTCACGCCCAATGGCCGCAAGCACACCATGCTCGACGCCTTTACCCAGCACCCGGCAACTCATTAAAATATTTTCCACACGCAGGCATTTGCCTTCAGCTACCAGCACAACCAGCCCGACCTCGCCATAATCGCCGAAGCGATCCCGCGCGCCTACCAGCAGCATTCGCCGTTCGCCGGAGTCCAATAATGAAGCGATTTCCGAGGACTGCCGCCGAATTCCCGTGGTGTTGAACTGATTGGTGCGCTGTGTTAATTGCGCGGCGCGTTCGTAATTGGTCGGCACCGGCGGCTCAATCGTGACCTGCAAATTCAAGCCGTCGATGAACGCTCGAAAGGAACTTGCTGTGGAGCGGAAACGATTGCGTTCACCTTGCTCGCGATAAAGCTCAGTGCGTTTTACGTCTACGTCGGTCGCCGCAGTTCGATCGAACTCCCACGCGTGTTCCAAAAACGTCTTTATAGGTCTTGTGCCGGCCGGTGGCAAAAGCAAAGTGGTCACCGCCGGACAGTTGCTTTGCACGTCGGCGCATTCCACCGGGTTATCATCCAGAAAAATAAAACTGTCCAAGCCGAGTTCTAATTCTTTGGCCAGCGATGCGATATTTCGCGAATTAGCTCCCAATTGATTTTCCATGCCACGAAGTCTTCGCGGCGCAATACCATTTCGCGGCGCTGAAAAACCTCAGCAACGTCCGCTTCTTCATTCTTACTGGCAAGCACTAGCAGAACCCCGCTGTTTTTCTGGTTCCGCAAAAAATTCTGCAATGCAAGATATTCGCCGCTTATCTCTACTTGCTTTGCGCCAATTTCGCCTACTACGCCACCCCACAGGGTATTGTCCGCGTCCACGACGATGACTTTGTGAGGAGGAGTTAGTAGAGCGCGCGATTTACGTGCCAATATCGTTCCCATTGCAGCCCAATAAGCCGGCGTGAAGGGGATATGCGCCTGACGATCACTCTCCGGATCGTCAACCAGGTCGACCGGATACAATTGCGCCAACTCGCCAGCGTCGATCAGGTGGATACCGCGAAGCGATGCCACCGCAGTGCGAAGTTCAGCGTGCAGCCTTGAAAGCGTCGCGGACAATTCGGCGTTAGCTAATGCACTTCGCGAAGGCGGGCACAGAAATAACACCGTGGTTCGTCGCGCTCGTTTTGCGAAGCCTTCGAGGGCGGCGGCGACTCTTCGTGGCGGTCGAAATGATATCCGCGGATTTACCGGGTTTTTGATCGCATGCCCAGTCTTCTAATCGAATCAAAAGAAAGTTCACGCCGGGCTCACGAAGCCGGAACTGGCGGCGCCATTAATTCCTGAAAAACCTGGTTATAGCCGGAGAACATCAGCCGGACACGCTGCATTCCTAACATGTCCAACCAGAACCGCAGAGTATCTCGACAGGCTCCGCCGTGAAATTGGCCGTTACCGTCATCAGAAACTCGCGGGTTTTGTTCGAACTGGCTGATTTTTGGGTTTATGCCGACTGGGACATATTCCGAATTACGGCCTTTAAAGTGCGCTCACGACGCTAATGTACCGTACAGGTCGCGATCCTGCGAGACGCTGGCGCACTGCAGTGGCTCGCTCAGCGATCGTCATGCGTCGGGCCTTGAGAGAGCGCCGCTACTGCTCGCGCCGTCAAGCTGATTTCTGAGCCCGTTTCGCCATTCGCGGTCTCGCCAGGACCTCTTTGCGCCCGCACCGTGAATATCGCGCGGGCTTAGCCAAAGAAACCAGCGGATTCGTCTGCGCATGGACACAAAGTTGACCAGTTCATGCCAATTCGACTGGTTCACCACATTGGCGGAAACTGAAATGCATGCGGTGAACATCTTCGTGGTATGCCACCAGTGGCTGGGTATGAACAACAATTCTCCTGGCTCGAGAATGAAAACTGTAGGCTGAGCTTTCGCGAAGAGCGGAAATGTTTTCAAATCCGGATTGTCGATGCTGTTTATCAAAGTATTGTTCTGTTTTTCCGGCGATGGATATAAATATTGTTCCTGGCTCGGCGGATAAATGATGAATTGCTTTTGCCCGTAGACCTGCATCAGGAACGCGTGAGTTCCGGCTCCGTCATAATGCAGCACCGGAAAGGCGCCGCCTTTTCCGCCGATATACAGGCTCTAAAGCCGCCCCGCGGTTCAAAACTTCGCTCACATATTTGACCATAATGGTCCGGCAGCCAGTTTGGCTGGAAATATTCAGGAAGTGGCTGAATGTCGTCTTTCAGTGTTGGGAATAATTCGTACAGCACCTGATTGCGGAAATATGGCGCTGGATCCGCTTCTGTCGAAGAAAGAACACGATCAATGAAGCGATCCATGGTGTATTCGACCGCGCCATTGCCTTGGCCCTGGTAAGCGGTCTTGCCCTTCGGAATTATCGTCCAGAGCAAATTCATAATTCCCCAAACTCTTTTTTGAAAAATTCCGGAGTCCAACGGCGCAGCGCTTTCCAGTCGCGAAGCGCGTCCGTAACGATCACCGGCTTGTTGGGGTACAGATATTCCTTGGCAAATTGCTGGTAACTCAACTTCTCGCGACGGTGGACAAATCTGTCATCGCCTTACTCACTTTCCTTTATGCCACGAACTCCGTTTATGCCTTCGGGGACCCGCAGGACATTGTGTTTCCCAGCGTGTTTCAACGATCGGCGTGCGCCGGGTTCGAATTGCGCGCGAACCAGTACTCGAAAAAATTTGGGGTCGAAAGTGTAGTCCCCAGATTGAGAATATTCATGCTCTTCTGCGGTCCCAGCTATGAAGGTCCACATAGCGGTATCCGCCGGCAATTAACTTTTCGCGAAGTGTGGAATTGTCGATAACCTCGCACATCGCCTCAGCCAACGCTTTCACATCCCCGGACGTAAAAAACCGAACCACCGAATCATCGAAATAAAAATTATCTATTTTCGTTCGCGACACCACTACCGGGACGCCTTGGGACATAAATTCCATAATTTTGGTGCTGTACGCTTCGTTGCCGAAAGAGTCCGCCCGCTTGGGAACCACCCCCAAGTCCGCATTGGAAATCAGGTCGGCGATGGTCTCCAGCGGAGCGCTGTCGGAATCTTCACCTTGCCGTTCAAGCCCAACTTTTCCGCCAACGCGATTAATGCGGTTTTTTCGTCGCCGCCGCCATAAATATGAAACTCGCAATTCGCTACACGTTTTTGCACCAACGCAAAAGCCTCAATGGCCATGTCCAATCCCTGATGCCATTGAAAACTGCCCGGAAAAATGACGATAATCTTGTCGTCCGTGCGGGTGCGCTTGCGCCGGTAAAAAAGGCGCCGGGTCCACGTGATTCAGGAAAACGGAGCATTTTTCTTTCGGAACAGAGCGCGGAGAGTAATTTTTCATACCACAAGTGATTCGAGACAATCACAAAGTCCGCAAACGCCGCCGCATGCTTTCTCATAAATTTAAGAACGCGATATAAACTTTGCCGGGTTTCGCGTCAAATTTGTTGGCAAACAATTCCGGCACGATGTCGTGAATGTCCAGAATTATCCTTGCCCCAGTCAACTTCGGGTACCATGCGGCGAACACCAGAAAATCCGGAAGGTTGTGCACGTGGACCACGTCGTATCGGATGCGGTGATGCCGTGGTCAGGAAAATGGAAGAAACCAGCAGAAATCGCAATAACCGCCAGGCATAAGTCCACTTCCCTCGCTCGTTCCGCATACGATTTTGTACCCGAAACACCGAAACCCCGTTGATTTCTTCGCTGTACCCAGTGGAGTGGTTGCCCCCGGCCAGTGCAATCACGTCGACCTGGTCTCCCCGTTTCGCAAGCGCTTCCGCGTATCTCCGACCCGGTTGTCCGTTTCATAGCTGTTGTGCACCAGCATGCGACTTTCTTGCGTGAATTCCGATCTGCATGGGCTCTGGCGCAATGGAATCGCGATACCTCTTGCAAGGTGTCGTGCCCAGTACGCCCGCAGTTCATATTTCTCGCTGCACGTAGCTGAGGAATTCCTCGTATAGCTTGACAGGGAATTCATCGCGCTTTTAGGCGTGTCCTTCGAAACACATGTAGTCCGGGTGAGTGTTCAGCAACGCCATTCCCCCCACGCTCGGCTATCCAGTCGAGTTTCTTCTTCCATATGTCGATATTCGGCTCGCGAAGCGCTACAAACAGCGTGAAATCCTGAGGATAGCGTATAGGGGAGTTCCACGAAACCGCTGCCGTTCGGCCCCGGTACCCAGAAAGGGAAAAGCCGTCCCCACCCCGTCGGGTTCTGGTTCAAAAGGATCCGTATCAAACGTGGAAGCGTCGTATTCAACGCCGAGCTGGTGTATCCAAGGCAACTTATGTTGCATCAGCGGCGAGCGAAACCCGTCGGCATTCCACCGCCGCAGGAAATCTCCTGATGTGAGCCGCTTTGTGGGCGAACTCTTTCTTGGAAGCGTACAGTTTTCCGTCGTGTTCCAGGCCGTGCACGCCCATCTCGAAGCCGTCGGCAGACGCATCGCCTCTCGCAGCTGCTCGGGGCACCACGTAATCGCCCTCTGGAACGAAGTTAAACGAGGAATCGGAAATCCGTTCCTCGTGTTCCAGCTCCATCAGCCGGTTCGACCCGGCTCAGCCCTTTGGCGCCTTCAACGTCGTGAGTCGATACCAACGCAAACTGTTTTCCGCTCTGGCCAGCCCGGCCATCCGGGCGAGGAGTGGCCACCGGCTCGTCGGGTCGATAGGCCAGCTGTCCCGGTAGGTCTTCCTTCAGCGACGCGGCCCTCTTTGGTCGCAGCCCCAGGCGCAGGTGCCAGGGTATACAGGGTTTCAGGAAATAGTAGACTTTCGTTCAGCATTGGCGGATTACGCGATCCAAATATTTTAGCATACGTTCGGTTCTACGAGATGGGGTCCGTGGAGCAATCTTCGTTTCGCGTTTCGGTACATGACATCTCAGACACCATGCGACAAGATCCTCTTTGGAAACTATGTAAGGCGATCAGCAAGACGCGGACAGGCTATTTTTTTCGCGGGTGAGGAGTGACCGCTCGGGGAACTAATGCGGAAGCGTGAGAGCGCTTCGCCTAGGTTTTGCACAAAGGACTCCGAGTTATACACATCGTTGTCGATTCGCGACGGTGCCTGGCAGGCGGAATGGGCTCTATCTCGTCCAGCTGAAATTCCCGCGCGATGTCTTCCACAACTTTTGGGGAGACTATCCGTTCTTGTTCCACGTAGGTGTTAATTAAGGCGTGCTCGCACAGAAGATTCACGACCCGTGGAATCCCCAGTGAATACATGTGTACGGTGTCCATGGCTTCGGGGCTGAAAATATCTGCTCGGTCGTGCCCGCGATTCGCAACCGTTCGGCGATATATGCATGGGTTTGTTCCTTGGTAAGAGGCGCCGTCTTGCATCGTAGGGTGATGCGTTGTTTTAGCTGTCGCAATTGCGGCAAGCTTCAAGTTTATCTTCAAGTTCCGGCTGGCCGGAAAGCACAATTTGTAAGAGTTTTTCCGTGGAGGTTCGAGGTTGGTAAGCATACGAATCTCTTCCAGCACCGGGTAGCTCAGGTTCTGGGCCTCGTCGATTATAAGAACCGCCGTCTCGCCGGCACGGTAGCGCTCCAGCAACCACTGGTTCAGCTTCATCAGCTGTTGGCTCTTGGTGCGCGATTCACAGACAATTTCGAATTCAGCCAGAATAAAATCGAACAAGTGGCTGGTGTTCATCCGCGAATTAAAAAGAAATGCTGTCCGCGTGCGCCGCTGCCGCAGCCAATCCAGAAGCCGGTTCACCAGGGTAGTTTTTCCTGTGCCCACTTCCCCAGTCAGAGTGATGAAACCCTTGCGTGTCTGGATGCCGTACATGAGGCCCGTCAAAGCCTCTTCAATTTGCTTCGTCAAATAAAGATAACGAGGATCGGGATTGACGTTGAACGGGTTTTCTTTTAAGCCGAAGTAGCTCTTATACATGTGATCGATTCTCGCTAATTCTAACTGCTAACTGTCCCGACTCGTCCATTTCACAAGCTCAACAATTCCCTTAAGGTAGAACGAAAGGCCGAGTGTGCCACTGATACCCAATGGCAAGTTGATGTTGCGTAGTGGTGCCAGGGCTGCACAAAGTAATTCCACAAGCGGCCAGGTTGGTATTTACGATATATGCTGTGTAACCCAAAGAAAGAAAAGAATTGCGGCCTATGGGACGATCTAGCCCCACCCCCAAAAAGTAGTTGTTGTATGAGGCTGCTGCCAAAGCTCCGACAGCTGCAAACGCGTGCTCGCGGCCGTACCCAAGATTGGCGCGGGCGTTCCAAACCCGCGTAATTCGTCGCGTTGCATTGGCATATATGTTGTCCCCGGTTGCGCCTGCCAAAACGCCACTGCCGCCATTTGTGCCGTGGTTGTATGCCAGCGTGACGTTGCCCCACTCAAATCCATAACTGAGAGACGCCCCTAAGGATAAATTGATCTGCTGTGTCTCGGTGCCGACCGGAACCCGGAACGTCGTAATCTCCGGTCCAGCGAAAAGCCCCAAACCAAGCCGCCCGGTGATCTTCCGTCCATAAGCTAAATTAAAGGTGTGATCGCCAATTGCCTGCGATTCGCCGGTAAAATGATATGCCGTGAAGCGATATAAAACCCCCAGCGTATCCTTCTTTGTCAGCTCGTAGTTGTATCCGATGCTCGCAATTACATCGTCATTATCGATATTTCCCGGGTCCGTGAAACGCAACAGGCCATAAGACCCGATGAGCGTAATAGATCCTCTCGGGCTCACTTGAAAATTCGCCTGCGTCGCAAACGAGTTGCTATACCGTGGCCCATTCGCGAGCAGCACGGTCTGGTTGGGCAGGTATACCCCGTTTAGCAGCGGTGATACCGGCGAAAGCGAACCACTGATGCCTGGAGCCGCAATACCGGACAGCCCTCCAAAGCCGAATTGACTCGTCGGCAAGTACGCGAAATCGTCAAAAAACTGCAACTGCCAGCGCCGCCAGGTAAAACCTTGCACAAATCCGAGTTGCTGGTAAGTACCGTTCCCTTCGTTGTCGGTAGAAAAATAACCGCCGCCGGAATAATTGAGAGTGAGATGCGAGTGCGCCCAGGCCTCCGACAAACTTAAGTTGCCCGCCAGAAATGTGGTGTCGGACCAACCTCCCCCGCTTGCGCCGCTTTGAACAGTATTTGCCACCTGTACGCCAGGCACCCAATAACTGTGTCGAAATTCCACTGTGCCTAGCCCTGGAGTCGCTATGCCCGTCAGCGGCGAAGTATCCGGCGTCAATGCGTTTGGATCGGTGCTGGCATCCTGTTCGTTAGCATCAATCAGCGGTGCATGCGCGGCAGGCTTCGGCTTGCCGTTTTCTTCTTGTTGGTCCTGTGCGTACACTCCGCTCGCGCTAAACGCGCTGCAGATCGCGCCAACAATCGCCCCGCTCCTGAGAATCGATGTAATCCGACGTTTCATCTCATTCCTTTACGGCACTACGATTATGTCGCCGCCTTGGAGCATGATGTTCTGCTCCACGTTCTTACCGGAAATCACATCTTTGTAATTGAACGGGTGTTTCACCTGCTTCCCGTCTTCCATCCGCAGTATGTAGATCTTCTTTTCCCGCGCAAACTGCGTAAAACCGCCCGCACTCGAAAGCGCTTGCAATACCGTCATATTGGGTAGCAGCGGGAAAGCTCCCGGGCGCGCAACTTCCCCTGATACAAAAAATTTGCGACTATTAATTTCTGTGACGCCCACAGTCACTTGCGGACTGGTAATATATTTCTTTAGACCTTCCGCGATTTTCGCGGCCAGTTGATTCGTCGTCAGCCCGGAAGCCTGAACATCATTTACCAGTGGTAGGGTTATTTTACCATCGGGACGAACCGGTACGACCCGCGAGATGTCCGGTTCCTTCCAGACGTCAATCCGTAGCATATCTTGTGGACCAATCTTATAGTCCGAATCGGTCGCGACCGTATTAGCCGATAGCGCTTGTTTAACCGAGGGCGCCTGGCTGGACTGGGCCGCATCGTTATTCTGGGTGGCGCACCGGGTTACGGAGGCCCCAAGCCCTGAAAACAAGCTGGCGCTGATAATTAGGCCCACGAAACTTCTCTGCATCATAAGTATTCTCCAGGCCTTCGAGTGAGATCTGACTAGGACCGGCCCGCAAGGTCCCAAGCTTGCTAAAGTGTATATACCGCTCGGCGGACTGTAAACGCTACAGAAACACAATTGAGTCAATATACCGTCAAACACCCCACGGTTGGCTTTAGTTCTGGATCGCGCCATCGGCAAGGGTGCGCCCATTCGGGTGCACGTCTAGTACCAGAACCGCTTCGGCAGTCGCCCTAAAGAACTCGTTAATTTTCACATAAGAAGAGACTTATCATTTCGGACGTTAACCGACCCATTGAAGTACGCCTTTCCTTTCTCACAAAGTGGCAACTAGTTGCCTCTAACCTTATAACGCCTGGCACTGAGCCATTAATCTTTATCTCAACCGACCCCCGACGCGTAAGAATCCCTATCGCACATCGAATGTATACTTTCCTTGGCGTCCTTGGAAGTTCGCGAGGTCCGCTGGACTTTTTCCCCGGTGCCACGAGTTCAAAAGTTAGGAGCTTTCGTGCAACCCGCTTTGTGGTCCGGATTATTGCGCTCCTCGGAGAAATTCGCGGATCGACCAGCTTTATTTGCCGGGGGCAAGTTCCTCAAATATAGTGAGTTGCGCGCAGAAGCTTGCCGCGTCGCCGCGACGATCCAGGCGCATGTCGATCCCTCTGAAACAACTCTTACGGCAGTATTCGCTTATCGTAGCCCGACTGCCTTTATTGGCGTTCTTGGTTCATTACTGGCCGGTAATGGGTATGTGCCCCTAAACCGAACTTTTCCTATTGAACGCACGCAGGTGATGTTGGAGCGTTCCGGATGCCGCTCCATCATTGTCGATGAGGGTTCCCTCCCCCAGCTGAATAAGTTGCTGGAGACTGCCTCGGCGCCCCTGCTCGTGCTGACTCCCAATGCTCTGGACTTGACCTCCTACAAACAGCAGTGGCCACAACACACTTTTCTTGCGGGTCACGAACTCAAGCCCGCTGAACTCTGGCGGGAGCCGGCTTTCAACTCGATTCCATCGCTTACCTCTTGTTTACTTCCGGCAGCACCGGCATTCCCAAGGGCGTAGCTGTAGCTCAGCGTAACGTCACCGCATTTGTGGATTACATGGTCGAACGTTACCAAATAACTGAATCCGACCGCCTGTCTCAGATGTTCGATATGACTTTCGATCTATCGGTCTTTGATATGTTCGTCGCCTGGGAACGCGGTGCCTGCGTATTTTGCCCTTCGCAAAAAACATTGATCAAACCCGGCAAATTCATCAAAGACTCAGAACTCACCATTTGGTTTTCGGTGCCCTCCACCGCTGTCTTTATGAAGCAGCTCGGCATGCTGAAGCCCGCCCAGTATCCCTCGCTGCGTCTCAGCTTATTTTGCGGCGAACCGCTACCGGTATCCTCGGCTGCTGCCTGGCTCGAAGCCGCGCCCAATTCCACATTAGAAAATCTTTACGGCCCCACCGAGCTGACCATCGCCTGCGCGCTATACCGCTGGGATCCCTCCCATTCGCTTGCCGAATCGGAATTGGGCATCGTCCCCATCGGTTATCCGTACCCCAACATGGGTGTTCTCGTCGTGGATGATAACTTGCTAGAGGTTTCCCCGGGGCACGAGGGCGAGCTCTTGATGAATGGTCCACAAATGTCTCTCGGCTATTGGAAAGATCCGGCAAAAACGGCCGCGGCTTTCCTCGTCCCCCCCGGCAAAAACGAAATCTACTATCGCACCGGTGATCGGGTTCGCCGCCCGCTGGGAAACGCCCCGTTGACGCACCTGGGTCGCATCGATTCGCAGGTCAAAATTTTTGGCCATCGCGTTGAACTTGGTGAAGTGGAATCAAAAGTTCGCGACGCCTGCGGTTGTGACGGAGTGGTCGCCGTTGGATGGCCAAAAACCGATAGCGGTTTTGGTGGCGTTGAGGTCTTTATTGAAGGTCAGGGATTGCCTCTCGAAAAATTACGCAGCGCGGTAGCCAAAGATTTGCCGGAATACATGGTTCCTCGGCGGTTTCACTTCATGGACAGATTGCCCCGCAACGCGAATAATAAGTACGATCGTAAAGCCATGCAAAAATTGTTGGAAGAGGGCCTATGAACGCGGCAACGCCGGATGCGGTTCAAGATTTTTTGCGGGAATATGTAGCCAAGTATTTGCGCGGGCAAGGTCGCGAAGTTCCCGCCGATCTTTCCGACGATTGTGATCTTCTCCTTTCCGGATACGTCGACTCCCTCGGTTTACTGGAATTGATGACCGCCATTCAGGATCACTTCGGCCGCGAAATCGATTTCGATGAACTGGACGCCGAGCAAATGACCATTGTGGGCCCGTTGAAAAGATTCGTCGCCGAAAAACTCGCAAAACCCTGAAATATGAACCAGTTGGCGCCACCCTCGGGATTTCATCGGTGAGCATTCACACGGTATCGAGGCCTTAACTTACCCGCACAATCAGGCCTGCTCCCCGGTCCCTACTAATTTTCAATACGCTATAATTCGATGTCAGTCCCGGAGTCTCTGTTGACCGAAATTTCACCCGCGGTTAAAGTGCCTCGCTTATCCATCGAGAATTTCCGGGGCGATTTCACGCAACTGGCCTCCTTGATGCAGGCCTCCTGGGCTGAAAATTCCGGCCAGGCATTGTTGTACACCTCCGAATTCCTGTCCGCTGGTTTCGAGTACCCCGAGATGGATTTTTCCATGGCCCCCGCCATCTACATTGAATCGAAGCCCGTGGCCTTTGTGGCTGGCTTTCCTCGGTATGTGAAATTTAACGGCCGCAGTCAAAAAATCATTGTCATCACATTCTTAACCGTCTTGCCCGAGTACAAAAAAAAAGGTTTGGGAATTATCGTATGGAGTGAGCTCGTTAATCGCGCCCGCGCCGCGGGCTTTGACGGCATGGTGAACTACTGCGTGGATGGCGAACCGATGAATGCCATGATCGTAGGCAGTTGCAAGCGGCTCAAATTGCCTGTCGCGCGCATTTATTCTGCCCGCTACATGTCGACCGTTTTGCGTTCTGCTAATCACAGCCATAGTTCGAATGACAACAATCAGCGAGCCGCCGTCCTCTTACTCAACTTGGCCGCCCCACTGGTCGACAGTCATCCATTTGCGCGCACATGGTCCGAGCCCGAAGCCGAATGGCAATGTATTCGCCGCTCTCAGCCCATCACAGAAACTCTTTCCGCTAGGGGCCGCTCCGGCTTGCTTACCGGGTACATCATGTCCATATCCGACAAACAGCACACCAAGTGTCTTCTTATAGAAGATATTCTTTGGGGTACTTTGACAGCCGAAGATCGGCAAACTCTCCTTCAAGAATTTCTGAAGAAAGCGGCCAACGCTGGTGTTCGGCTGGCAACCGTGCCGGTGTTGGGTTACGCCGACATGGAGCCTTTCAAGAAAGCGCGATTTCAAAGTACTCGCCGCGTTCTGCACGCCTATCTGACCCTGTGGTCCGCAGGGCATGCGGATCTTCCAGTCGAGCCTCTAGCATCATTGTATCTGGATGTTTTTTGAGATTTAAAATACTGAATGCGAATCTAACTGGCTAAGGCGGTCATGAACCTTATCGAAGCTCTGGAAATTTCGCGAAAACCTGTCGCGCAGGACGCCAAATTACTGCGCGTTTTTCTGGCTTGCGGCTTCACTCCGCTGCATTTGCAAAACTTTTTGTCCGCTCACCTGCGTCAGCAGTTTCCAGACAATCGCATCGAGATTAAAACCGGTCTGTTCGGCGATTTAGCGGGCTCTCTGGAGCGCCTTGACGTTACAGGTTACGACGGAACTGCGGTCCCGTTGGAGTGGCCTGACTTCGATTCCCGTTTGGGCATTCGCGAACTGGGTGGCTGGCGAGTTTCCGATGTCCACGAAGTCATTTCTTCCGTGGATCGTCAGCTCTCTCGTTTGCAGCACGTCTTAAAAACAGCGGCGCGTTCAGCGCCGGTCGTGGTTTCCTTGCCCACCCTTCCATTGCCGCCGTTGTTCTACAGCCCTCCCAATATATACAGTGCGGAAAAAACAAAATTATTTCTGTCCCTCGCAAAATTTGCGGCCGATCTTGCCGAAGAGCCCGGCATTCGAGTTCTCGATTTACAAGCCTTGGATTCCGTATCACCACCCGCTGCCCGCTTTGATATCAAATCCGAAATTCTCAGCGGCTTTCCCTATAAATTGCCGCACGCCTCGGCGCTCGCCCAATCGTTGGCCTCATTGCTGCAGCCGCGCAGTCCCCAAAAAGGTTTAATCACCGACTTGGATGACACCCTGTGGTCCGGGATTCTTGGTGAAGTTGGCGTGGATGGTGTCAATTGGAGCCTCCAGCATCACAGCCATATTCACGGCTTATATCAGCAATTTCTCTCCTCGCTCGCAAGTGCCGGCATTCTCGTTGGTGTTGCCAGCAAAAATGATGCTGCCTTCGTCCAGCAAACCTTCGATCGCAAGGATTTGCTCCTCAAAAAAGAAAATGTCTTTCCCTTCGAAGTGCACTGGCACCGCAAATCCGATTCCGTGCAGCGCATTTTGAAATCCTGGAATATCGGCCCGGAAGCGGTGGTTTTTATCGATGACAGCCCCATGGAGGCCGCGGAAGTAAAAACCGCATTTCCCGCGATGGAATGTCTGGTCTTCAAAAAAGATGACTACCAGTCCGTGTGGGAGTTGCTCGTGAATCTCCGCGCATCTTTCGGCAAGACCGCTATTTCCAAGGAAGACGCGATTCGTCTTGAAAGTTTGCGCAGCGCGGCACCCTTGCTGGACGCCTTGGGCCAGGATGGCAACGCCTCCGATGAGTTTTTGAAACGCGCCGACGCGTTTGTTTCATTTGATTTCACCAAGCGCCCCAAAGACAGCCGGGCCTTCGAACTAGTCAACAAAACCAATCAATTCAATTTGAATGGCAAACGTTTCAGCGAATCGGAATGGACCAAATTCCTCGCCGACCCCACCAGCTTCCTGGTCACCGTTACCTATCAGGATAAATACGGCCCACTGGGGAAGATCGCCGTTTTGTTAGGCAAGGTCCACGAAAAGAAACTGCACGTTGCCGCTTGGGTGATGAGTTGCCGCGCTTTTTCACGCCGCATCGAACATCACAGCCTCAAAAGGCTTTTCGATAAATTTGACGCCGACGAAGCAGTTTTCGATTTTCAGCCCACGGAAAGAAATGGCCCAACACAGGATTTTTTTATGGAATTAGTCGGCGACCCGCCGCAGCCCGGTCTAAAAATATCGCGCGCCTCGTTTCAGGAAAAGGCCCCGCCCTTGTTTCACCGTGTGGAGGAAATGTAGATGCCCGAATTGGATGACCGTCTGACCCGCTGTTTCGCGTCGGTATTTCCGGCGCTTCGGCCCGATCAAATTCACTCGGCCAGCGCGGACACCGTCCCGGCCTGGGACTCATCGGCCGCCGTCACGCTGATCGCCATACTGGAGCAGGAATTCGATACCCAATCGACTTGATGGAAATGCCGGAGTTAACTTCTTACAGCGCTGTCCGCGAATACCTACAAAGACAAGTCAAATAGCAGCGTCAGCATTCATCCTTATCGAGCTTCCAACCTCTAATCTCTAACCTCTAACTCAATCTCGAACCTCTAATTCCGCACTAAAATAAGTGCAGTCCGGATGCTGAAACACAAGCGCGCTCACACTCGCTTCCGGATCCATCATGAAACCTTCTGTCAATTGCACGCCAATTTCTTCCGGTTTAAGCAGTTGCCACAATCCCATTGATCCTCCAGATTCGGACACGCCGGATACCCAAAGCTATAGCGCTTCCCGCGGTATCGCGAAGTGAATCGTTGCGCCATCGTCAAATCCGGCGGATCAGGAAAGCCCCAATCTTCGCGAATCCTGCGATGCAACCACTCCGCGCAAGCTTCCGCCGATTCAATCGCCAGCGCCTGCAAACCGTGCGATTTGAAGTAATACCCATCATTCTTGGCTTTCTCTGAACGTTCCCGCACGCCTTCGCCCGCCGTCACCACAAACAACGCCAGGTGATCCCGTTTCCCGTCTCGCGTCGGCAAAAGGTAATCGCTCAAACAGAGTTGGTCGCCCACGCGTTGCCGCGGAAATTGAAACGTATGCAGCGCTTTACTTTCGCCGGGTGCAAACAACTGTATGGAATTGCCTTCCGCCTCAGCCTCAAAGAATTGCCACACTGCGCGCACTTTCATGAACTGCGCGGCTTCCGTTTTCACCTCTTCCATGCTCTCGTACAGCTCCACAGCCTTAGCTTCGCGTTCCGCAAAGCGCTTCACAAAATCCCGCGAAAACCCATATGCCGGCCATACAACATAAAAGGATTGATGTAGCTCCAAATATCTCTCAAATCAGGAACCAATCGAACTTTCCGATCCAGCGTCGCTACCTCCGCTGTCGGCAAATCCGCGCGAACTTTTAGTGACCGTGTCACCGCAGGCTTGGCATTCACCACTACCGTCGTCGACACGCTAACGCCGTTCCCAGAAAAAGTATGTTGGTGCATCACCTCTTCGCGAGTGCCCGGATCCATCAACTCGTTCATCAACCGCAACCCGGTCATCGCATCTTTGGCGTAAAAAACCGCCTTACCGTACGTCGGCCCTATTTTGTTTTGCGTGTATTTTGCGGAAAGCGCCGCGCCTCCCACCAACAAAGGCACCATGATCCCCGCATCTTTCAAATCGTTGGCAGTGATCACCATCTGTTGCGCGCTCTTCACCAGCAACCCAGACAGCCCAATTGCATCAGGGTGATGCTGTTTGTAGGCCTTGATCAATTCTTCCGGCGGAACCTTGATGCCCAGGTTCACAACGTCGTACCCGTTGTTCTTGAAAATAATCTCCACCAGGTTTTTGCCGATATCGTGCACATCTCCCTTTACCGTGGCCAGCACCACCTTGCCGCGCTTCGCGGTATCCGCCTTTTCCATGAATTGCTCAAGATGGCTGACTGCCGCTTTCATCGCTTCCGCGGATTGCAACACCTCCGCCACAATCAGCTCATTCGCGTTAAACAGCCGCCCCACTTCCGCCATGCCGGCCATCAGCGGCCCATTCACGATATCCAGCGGCGCGGTTCCTTCGCTGCGTTTGCGCTCCAAATCCGCAACTAGCCCGTCGCGCGTCCCTTCGATAATGTAGTTGGCCAGCCGTTCATCGAGCGGCAAGTCCGCCGCGCTGATTTTTTGCTTCTTGGTAGCCGTCCTGAAGTGCTCCGCAATCGCCGCAATGTAGTATTGGTTGACCGCTGCTTTTTGTTCTTTACTCTGCTGGCGCCAATCTTTCGGCACGTTTGCCAAAAGTGCGGCTTGTGAATGCTCCGCCGGCACATTCGTCGGCGGATGCGAAAACAATAAATTCTCCGCCAGCCGTCTCTCGTGCTCCGGAAGCGAAGCAAACCGCTCCAGCTTTTCCGTATTCACGATCGCCAGATCGAGTCCCGCCTTGGTGCAGTAATAAAGAAAAACCGAATTGACCACTTCCCGCGCGCCAGGTGGCAATCCAAACGACACATTCGAGATGCCCAATATCGTTCGGGTATCCGGCAAGGCCTGCTTGATTAATCGAATGCCCTCAACCGTCTCAACCGCCCCGCCAATATAATTTTCATCCCCCGTCGCGCACGGGAACACCAACGGATAAAAAATAATGTCTTCCGGCCCTAAGCCGTATTTTTCCGTCAGCAGTTTGTAACTGCGTTGCGCGATCGCAAATTTTCGCTCGCGCGTAAACGCTTGCGCCTGCTCTTTATCTTCATCAATGCAACCCACCACCACCGCCGCGCCAAAATCGTGCGCCAGCGGTACCACCCGCTCGAATTTCTCTTCTCCATCCTCCAGGTTGATGGAATTAATAATCGATTTGCCCTGGCAATACGTCAGCGCAATCTCAATCGCCGAAGGATCGGTGGTGTCGATCATCACCGGCGTTTTCACCTTGCGAATCAATTTTTCGTAAAACGGCTCAATATCTGTTTTCTCGTCGCGTTCCGTGCTCTGCAGGCATACGTCCACAATGTGCGCGCCGCCGCGAACCTGCCGCCGCGCCACTTCGCTAGCCTCTTCCCACTTTTCTTCCGCAACCAGGTTCTTGAACAGTCGCGAACCGATCACGTTGGTTCGCTCACCCACCAGTAATGGCCGCGTTTGCTCATCCGCCTCGATGGTTTCAATCCCCGAATAAATCGCGCGGTGAGTTTCAGCCGGCCGTTGCCGCGGTTTCTTACCTTCCACCATCTGAGCAATCGCCCGGATGTGCTTTTCCGTCGTTCCGCAGCAGCCACCAATAAAATTCAGCCATCCCTGGTCGACAAATTTTTCTAGTTGCGCGGCCAACGTCGTCGGCGTCTCGAGGTATTTGCCCTCTTCATCCGGCAAACCCGCATTCGGGTAGCACGACACATAAGCATCCGTCAGTTGGCTCAGTGTGCGAATGTGGTCGGTCATGAACTCCGGCCCTGTTGCGCAGTTCATGCCAAACGCCAATGGCTTGGCGTGCCGCAGCGACGCCCACAAAGCCTCCACCGTCTGCCCGGCCAGCATGCTCCCCATCGGCTCAATCGTGACCGAAACGATGAAAGGCACCTGCGTGCCAATTTCTTTGGAAAGTTGTTGAATCGCCAGAATCGCCGCTTTAATGTTTCGCGTGTCCTGGCACGTTTCTACCAGCAGCAGGTCCACGCCGCCTTCCACTAGCCCATGCGCCTGCGTATAGTAAGCGCTGCGCAACTCCTCAAACGTCACGCCACCCGTCACGGTGATTGCTTTAGTCGTTGGGCCCATCGCTCCTGCAACGAAGCGCGGCTTCCCGGCGGTACGCAGTTCATCAGCAGCCTGCCGCGCCAACTGCGCCGAAAGATTATTCAGTAAATGCGCATCGGCGGATAATCCGTATTCCGCAAGCACAATGGGCGCCCCACCAAAGCTATTAGTTTCGACAATGTCGGAGCCCGCCTCAAAGTATTTTCTGTGAATGTCCAGAACCACATCGGGCCGCGTGCGGACTAAATTTTCATTGCAGCCCTCCAGCGCCGCTCCGCCGAAGTCTTCCGCGGTCAGGTCGCGCTGCTGCAGCATCGTGCCCATCGCGCCATCGAGCACCAGGATTCGCTGCGAAAGTAACTCCCGCAGAGCTTGCGCCGATTTGGTGAAATCTCGCATCTGGTCTTTAACAGTGTGTCCTTTAGAGGTTTGCGCCGTAGTTTTATTTTACCCGCGTTCATCACAGGAACCGAATCCCATGCATTAAACGCCCGTTTTATGCTCCTGAATGGCGATTCCACCTTGCCGGTCGCCACCCTATTTGAGACCAAATGCTTCGTAGCCGTTACGTAACGGTTCAAGAACACTTGTTGTCAATAGCCTTGCCCCTGGTCCCGGTTTTCACTACGCTGCAATGAGGCAAACCGTGACTAGGCAAACCGTGGTTCGGCAATCTGTGGCTAGGCAAACTGTGGCTACCAAACGGGCAGCTCCCAAACTAAGTGTTTGCATCCTCTCGCCCCACCCGCTGGTGCTGGGCGAATTTGAACGCATTCTCGCCAAAGCAGACTTCAAAGTCATTTCCACTCAACTGGAATCGACCTTGGCTCCCGATCTTCGCAGCTTCGAGCCGCCCCCCGCACAGGTCTACGTGATCGATGCGCACGCCTCCAAGCCTGCGACCGGCGCTCTCCTGGCCAACCTGATGGAGCGCTTTCCGGAAGCCCGTCTGATCGTTGTAGGTGAACAACACAATGAAGCCAACAGCTACGCGCTGCTTCGTCTCGGTGTTAAAGGCCTGTTGACCTACGCGGAAGCCCGCGAACAACTCACGCGAGCCCTGCCCTTAGTCGCCATCGGTGGTTTCTGGGTTCCCCGGCCAACTCCTTTCCGGTTTCGTGGACTCCATACTTACCGGGCAGGGTCGCCGCCTGAAATCCGACTCCGTCACCAATTTGAGCCGCCGCGAACAGGAAGTTCTCGATTCCCTCCTCGAAAATCTTTCCAATAAAGAAATTGGCAGCCGCCTGAACATTGCCGAGCGCACCGTAAAATTCCACGTGTCCAACTTGCTTAGCAAGTTTGGCGTCCGCCGCCGCGCTGACCTCATCCTCCTGACCTTCCAGCGCCGCATGGCCCAAAGCTAGCATTCCTTTCTTCACCCGTTGCTGACCGTTCGTACTGACAACCCGCATCCATTCTGTTAGCGTTTTACGTCGGCATTCTTCTGCCTCATGGCGACGACACAGCTTTCTCATTTTGGGTTGCCCTATACAGCTGAGGAGAATATTCGTTGAACGTTCTGGTCACCGGCGCTGCGGGTTATATCGGCAGTATTTGCAGTGAGGTCCTGCTGGCGCGTGGGATAAGCGTAATTGCGCTGGATAATTTGCAGGAAGGCCATCGCGAAGCCGTCCCGCAGGACGCCATTTTCTGCCATGCCGATCTTGCCATCCGTTCGCAAATTGAAGATGTTTTCGCCCGCCATAAAATTGACGCGGTAATGCATTTCGCCGGCGAAGCCCTGGTCGCCAAGTCCGTCCGCGAACCCAGCACCTTCTATGCCGCCAACGTTGCCTGTGGCGTGAATCTTCTCGATGCCATGATTCGCCACGGAGTAAAAAAACTTATCTTTTCCTCCACGGCCGCCACCTACGGCGAACCGGAAATCGTGCCCATCCCCGAAAATCACCGCAAAAATCCCATTAACCCTTATGGCAAATCTAAGTTGGTATTCGAGCAGATTCTCGCCGATTACCGCGCTTACACCAGCTTGGCCTATGTGACGCTGCGCTACTTCAATGCTGCCGGCGCGTCACAAGAGCGCGGCGAAGCGCACCGCGTCGAAACGCACTTAATCCCGCTCGTTTTAAATGCTGCGACGGCGCAATACCCCATGTGGAGGTCCTTGGCACCGATTACCCCACGCCCGATGGCACCTGCGTGCGCGACTTCATTCACGTTCTCGATATAGCCGACTCCCACCTGCGCGCGCTTCAGGAAATTGAGCGCGTCGCGGGAGAAGCATTTAATGTCGGCAACAGCCGCGGCTATTCGATTTTAGAAGTCATCGACGCTGCGGAGCGCGTCACCGGCAAAAAAATCCCGCGCCAACTTTCTCCGCGCAGGCCCGGCGACCCAGCAGTCCTAGTCGCCAGCAAGGAAAAGCTAAAAACCACGCTGGGCTGGGAAGCCACTCACTCTTCGTTGGAAGAAATTATTTCCTCGGCGTGGAACTGGAAGCAGAAACATCCTCGCGGTTACGCAGAAGCTGTCACCGCGCAGGGCATTAACAAATAAATGTGGCTCTGCCACTAGCTTTTTCTACACCAGGACCGCCTGTAAAGATCACGCGATGTAATTCGCAATCATGCCGACTTTTTACATTGAGCAGTTTGGATGTCGCGCCACCCAAGCCGATGGCGCCGCGCTTGAAGTTGAATTGCGCTGCAACGTGGCTACACCCGAGCGGCCAAACCCGCGGCCGATATCGTGGTCGAAACACCTGCACCGTCACCGCTGCTGCCGACGCCCAGGCCCGAGACGCCATTAGAAAAATCACGGTCGCAAAACCGAGCTGCTCGGGTGATTGTCACTGGCTGCTACGCTCAGCGTGCCCCTGAAGAAGTAGCCGAGCCTTCCCGGCGTCGCCTGGGTAGTAGGGAATTCGCACAAGCCGGCATTGCCCGCAAATCATCGAAAATCTTTCCATCGACCCTCGACCTCAAGAGATTTCTTTCCCGTGCTTTCCTTGGAACTGTCCTCCACCGCACTTCGGCGCGTCTCGGGCGCAAATTTTAACCGGTGAATTCGAACGCAAATTCGCTTCTTGAGCTCTCCGGTATTCAACCCTGAAGGAAATCACACCCGTCCCTACCCTCAAAATTCAGGACGGCTGCGACTCTCGTTGCTCGTACTGCGTGATCCCGCAAGTCCGCGGCAAAAGCCGTAGCCTGCCGGGCCTGAACAGTGCTGCAGCGAGGTCAACCAACTTTGCGATTCAGGTGTAAAAGAAATCGTCCTCAGTGGCATAAATATTGGAACCTACGGCCGGGACCTCAGCACTCGCATTACGTTCCCGACGTTGCTGCGCCGCATTCTCGACGAAACGCCCCTGGAACGCTTGCGCGTTAGTTCCATCGAGCCTATGGACGTTACCTCTGACCTCATAGAATTTTTTGCCGCCAATGATCGCATAGCCCCGCACTTTCATGTGCCTTTGCAAAGCGGAACGGATCGCATCCTCGCCGCCATGCATCGCTGGTATCGCGCGGAACACTACGCCCGCCGCGCCCATTTAATCCGCGAACATATTCCCCACGCCGCCATTGGAGCTGACGTCATCGCGGGATTCCCTGGCGAAACCGGCGAAGACCACTCCACCACCCTCGCCTTCATCGAAAGCCTGCCACTTACCTATTTGCACGTATTCTCCTTCTCCAAGCGCCCCGGTACGCAGGCCGCCGAACTGGCGAATGAAGTCCCCGCGGAAGTTATAAAAAACCGTGCCCGGGAACTGCGCACCCTCGGCGAAAAAAAGTCCGCTGCATTTCGCATGCAACAAATCGGCACTCAATTGCGCGTTCTTACCCTCCAATCCTCGCACCGTTCGTCGATCCATGTGGCAAACGAGGAATCATGTGATGAAACCGTGCCCATGAATGAAAAAAACCCGGGCAACGAATCTACCTACACTCCAGCACTCTCCAGCAATTATTTACGTGTGCGGCTGCGCGGCCGTTGGCCCGCCAATCAATGGATAAATGCTCGTATCTGCGCCGTCGGGGAAAATGATTTAATCGGAAAGCCTGAGGAAATCGATTGACGCCGAATTAAGACTTCGCGCATTCGCTTAACAAAACAATTTCCTCAACCTTCAAAAATGACCTGTGCCAGAGCTTGCTCTCCCGTGTGGGTGATGCTGACGGCAATATTCTTCACCCCTAAGCGTGCCGCGATCTTTCCCGCTTCGCCTCGGATCTCCAAAGTTGGCCGTCCACTCTTTTCGCGGATCACTTCCAGGTCCATCCAGCGCACCCCATGCGACCAACCGGTGCCCAAGGCCTTCATGGCCGCTTCTTTCACCGCGAACCGCCCAGCATAGCGCTCATATTTATTTTTGAATCGCTCGCAATAAGCCCTTTCTCCCGGCGTGTAAATTCGCCGTAAAAACGCTTCGCCTCGTCTTTCTATCGCGCTGCGTATCCGTGGTACCTCCGCGATGTCCACTCCGATTCCGACAATCAAAACGCCTCCCGCAAGCAGTTCCACACCTACCGCGATTATACTGGGACCATTCAGATGACGCCCGCGAAGACAAAAACCTTATCAAGAACGCGAGCACCCAGAAATAAGCCCGTGACCGCGCGGGACGGCTGGAGACTCTGCACCTCTGCAGCCGGTGTAGGCTTTCTTCAAGTCCCGGCGTTCAGCGCGTTCCCTCGGTTGGTCCACGGATTCAGCACTTCTCAAGGAGGAGTCAGCGCCATAAACGGCGGCAAAGTGTTGAATCTCGGATTCACCGAATGGGATGCTCGTGAAAATGTTCAGAAAAACCGCAAACTCTTTCAATCTGCCCTTGATGCCAACGAATTCGCTCTCGTCTCACTAAAGCAATTTCATTCCGACGTGGTATGTGGCTTTTCTTCTGCGCCGCCCAATCAGCCATGCACTGCGGACGCATCGATTACCGATGCTCCAAACCTTCTACTTGGCATTCAAACCGCCGATTGCGTGCCAATTTTATTGCTCGATCCCAAGAAACATGCCGTCGCCGCCGTGCACGCCGGTTGGCGCGGCACGCTTCAGCGCATCGTGGAAAAAACCATCGGCCGCATGAAAATGGAATTCAAAACCGCCCCGAGCGATCTGTTAGCGGCCGTCGGCCCAGCCATTGGCGGTTGCTGCTATGAAGTCGGCACGGAAGTCGCCGCCGCGTTCCATTCCCAATTCTCAAATGCCCCGGAATGGTTTGACGAGTTGCGCACCGGCGATGAGCCCAATCCTCTGCAATGGCTCAACCAGTTTCCCCCTGGCCATCAACCACCGCCAAAAAATGTTCGCTTGGATTTGCGTAAAGCGAATCGCGCGCAACTGCTGGCCGCAGGTCTCCGCCCGCAAAATATTTTTGTCAGTGATCTTTGCACTTCGTGCCGCCCCGATCTGCTTTTTAGTTATCGCAAACAGGGCAGCGAAAGCGGCCGCATGATGTCAATGATAGGCATTCGAGGAAAAAATAAGTCGAGCAGAAAATGATCGCGCCCTAAAATAAATCGCGCCCCAATATCGCTCGACCTCTTACAGCGTGATCAAGTTTGATCCACTTCTGTCAATCGGCGTCTCGTTCAGCAGCGCCAGTTGCCCGCAAGCCGCCATTACATCTCGCCCCCTCGACGCCGCACAAAAGTCGCAATGCCGCGATCGATCAAAAGTTCCTGAAATTCCGCGATCGCTTCCTCCGAAGACTCCCGGTAAGGCAAATCTCCCGGATTCCAGGGGATCAAATTGACCTTACACTTCAGTCCCGCAAGAAGCTTCACGACCCGCTTCGCATCCTCTACCGTGTCGTTAATCCCGCCAAGCATCACGTACTCGAACATCAGAAATTCCCAGCTGCGTAACGGATATTTTCGGCAAGCTCCCAGCAACGCCGCCAGCGGATATTTGCGATTGATGGGCATCAGCGCGTCGCGCTGCGCATCGTTGGACGCATTCAGCGAAATCGCCAGCTTTGGCCGCTCGCTCTCCGCCGCCAGCCGTTCGATTCCCGGCACGATCCCGCTCGTCGAAATGGTTACGCGTTTTGCTGGTATCCCCACGCCGTTCGGGTCCTGCAAAATCTTGCACGCCGTCAGTGCCGCGTCATAATTCAGCAGCGGTTCGCCTTGCCCCATGAACACAATATTGGTGTGCGGCACCAGAGTGTCTTTGTTTTCTTCCAGCGCGATCAGTATTTGCGCCAGGATTTCTCCCGGCGACAAATTGCGAAGCAACCCCAGCTGCGCGGTCAAACAGAATTGGCAATTCACCGCGCAACCCGCCTGCGTCGAAGCGCAGATGGTCTGCCGGCCCTCGCTGGGCATAAACACCGCTTCCACGGAGGCCGCGCGAGTCTTGTCTTTCTCGTTTGCTCTTAACTCAAAAAGGTAACGTATAGTCCCATCCGCGGACTGAAATCGTTTTTTCACTTCCGGCAGCCTGATTCCCGCCCCATCGGTCAGCCGCTCGCGCAACGCCGCCGGTAAGTTCGTCACCTGCTCCAGATCAAATTTTCTTTCCGCATACAACGCGCGATAAATCTGTTCCCCGCGATAAGCCGGCTCGCCCAGCGACACACATAGCTCGCGCAATTCTTCCTTGGTCTTGCCCAGCAATTCAGTGTTTTGCGACACGGTCACGCGCACCAGCTCCAATCAAGAATACTCCGAACCGTCCTCGCCGTCTTGCCAGCCAATGCCGCCACGCAAAAACGGCGTTATAATTCAAGGTGACAAATTTCTAGCACCATTGCCTTGGAGGGCTCCATGGCTGGCTCAACAACCGGACCCAAAGCCGACGCTATCGCGGCCGAACAACTCAACATTCAGGACTGGGTGAAAGGTCTGGCGGCCATTCCCGCCACGGAGTTCTCTCGAAACCGTACAGGATTACATTCTGCGTCACGCCGTCCGCCCCGAAACCATCCACAAGTATTGCTACTTCTCAAAAGGCAGCTACACCCGCAACCTGATTTTCAAAAATGAAGTGTTCGAGTGCATGACCGTTTGTTGGGAAATCGGCCAGCATAGCCGCGTCCATAACCATCGTGATCAGAATTGCTGGATGTCCGTCCCGGTGGGCCGCCTGCGCGTGCAAAATTATCATGTCGACCATCGCGATACTTCGCGCGGCATCTGCAAGATCGTTCCCACTGACACCTACATAATGGACGCTACTCATCCTTCCTACGTCAATCCGCTCAAGCCGTTCATGAAGTGATCAACGCTCCTGAATTTAATCAGCGCGCCGTTCAGCATTCATGTCTATTCCAAGCCCTTCGATAGCTGCGAAGTCTACCAGCGCGATAAAGGCACCTACGCCGACGTGCCGCTCTTTTACACCAGCGAATACGGCGAATTAAATCCCGCTGAGAAGCTTCTCTAGCACTTCTGGAGCCTGCAAAACGCATTCCCGCGCGCCATCGCTCGCCATGCTTCGCCTGCCTGTGTCACAATCAGGTAATGCCCACGGAAACTCGTGATATCAAAAAGCACGCCCTGCCTAATGGCCTGGTGGTCATTACCGAAAACATGCCGCACGTGCGCTCCGTCTCCATCGGCGTCTGGATTCGCAGCGGTTTCCGCCGCGAATCCCGACGAAAACGGCTTGGCCCACTTCATCGAGCACATGGTTTTCAAGGGCACTGAGCGCCGTTCCGCGGAAGCCATCGCGCGTGAAATGGATTCCGTCGGCGGCATGCTCGACGCTTTCACCTCCAAAGAACAAATCTGCTTCAACGCCAAAGTCCTTGACGAACATCTTCCCATCGCCTTCGACGTTATCGCCGATCTGGTTCTGCGTCCCAATTTTGATTCCGAAGATGTCACCAAGGAACAGCAAGTCATCCTCGAAGAAATCAAGATGGACATGGACAACCCCGAGTATCTTTTGCACGAAGTTTTCACTCGCGGATTTTGGCCTGAACACCCACTGGGACGCCCCATTCTCAGCACCCCGGACACGGTAAAAAATTTTACGCGTCAGGTGCTAAAAACCCGCTTTGCCTCGTGGTTTGCTCCAGATCACCTCGTCGTCACCGCCGCCGGTAACGTGGCCCACGAGCAGGTCCTCGACTCTGGTGCACTCGCGAATTTGGCCACCTCCAACCGGTGGCCATCGCCCCCATATCGCCCCCCGCACCCAAGCTCCGATTCACCTCGAAAAAAAGCGCGATCTCGAACAGGTACATCTTTGCGTCGGCGTTCCGTCAGTTCCGCTGGGTCACGAGGATCGACGGCATTGCCGTACTGAATAATCTTTTAGGCGGCGGCATGTCCTCGCGTTTATTCCAGAATATTCGCGAAAAGCGCGGGCTGCGCCACGCCGTCTTTCAGCGAAATAACTCCCTATTCCGATGCTGGCATGCTCACTGTCTATGCCGGCTCTGCCAAAGAAACGGTTGGCCAGGTGCTGGACCTGATTGTAAGCGAATTTCGCGACCTGAAAAAATCCTTGGTTACTGAAGAAGAACTCACGCGCTCCAAAAATCATCTCAAAGGTTCGTTGATGCTCTCGCTCGATCCACCAGCGCGCGCATGTCTAACCTCGCCCGCCAGGAACTCTATTTCCGCCACTTTTATTCCTTGGACGAAATCCTCGCCTCCATCGAAGCGGTCACCCGCCAACAACTGCAAGGTCTCGCGCGCCAATATTTCCGCTCCGAGGACACTGCCGTCACGGTATTGGAAATCTCAACGGTTTTGCGCTCGATCGCGCGCGCCTGACCTGCTAGCGCAGGCGGCATCTTAATCGCACGCAATTTCCTCAGCAACCGCGAACATTTTTGCCATAAATCGTTGACCTTCTCATTACTCTCTGCCATCATGCTCGAAATTCGTCTTCGCTCTTGTTTCGCTGCAGTTTTGGAGAGTAGCGATCGGCTTACGGGTATCCATTCTGGCGTCTGGCAGCTCGGGCAACCTCACCTTACCCTGGACGGAGCGCACCCGACTCCTGATTGATGCTGGTTTAGGTAAACGCGAAACTCTGGCGCGGTTAGCCGCCATTGAATTGACCGTCGATCACCTCGACGGCATCCTGATCACCCACGAACACGCGGATCACTGCAATGGTTTGCCGCAAATGCTGGCGCTCTGGAAAGCTCCTTTATACGTCACCGAGCCAACTCTCGATTCTCTGCGACGCTGCCTCCCCGAAACGTTTGGCAAACGCATTGTAGGCATCGAAACCATCCACGCCGGCCAGCGCTTTATGGTCGGTGATATCGAAGTGCACGCTTTCGCCATCCCGCATGATGCCGTCGACCCCATTGGTTTCACGTTCCGCTGTCAAGGTGCCAAGATGGCGCTGGTCACCGATCTTGGCTACATGCCCGAACTCGTCAAAGTTCATCTACGCGACTCCGATTGCTTGCTGCTCGAATCCAACCACGATCTCGACATGTTAAAAGTTGGCCCATATCCCTGGGTGGTCAAGCAACGTGTCCTTAGCCGCACCGGCCATCTTTCCAATCATGCGGTCAGCGAATATCTTTGCGACCCGGAAGGTTTTGACGGCCACGCACGCTATCTAGTTCTTGCCCACGTATCCCAAGAAAACAATAATCCCGACCTGGTGCGGTTATCGGCTGAAGAAGCTCTCAATCGCCGCCCCACAGGTTTTGAATTTCTCGGCCAGCTGTTAGTCGCTTCGCAGCAAGTTCCTCTTAAGCCCCTAGACCTCTAACCCAGATCCGATCCGCATTGCTGAATCCGATGCCATCAAAAAGTTTAATAATGCCTCAGTCTCAAATTTGGGGATGAGCGGTCGCAGCAATAGCGCGGAGCCGCGACAGGCTGACGACCCGCTGTCCGTTCTTCCCCATCTTGCCCGCTTTTCTCCCATACGCGTTGGCCGGGGCCGTCATAGACGATCTCGGCTTCCTCCGGCGACACGACTCGAAGCACGACGAAGCGGTCACAGGTCGCGTACATAGCGACGCTAGTTCCGGCGGTCATCTTGATTTGAACATCGCCGTTGGCGTCGTGGGCATCGTGGCCGGGTCGGGACGTCGCGTAGAGTGTCAAGCCCAAAGCTTCAGCTGCGATAACTTCTCCAATAGACCCGACGAGGTGACCGTCCGGCGGGAACTTTCTGGTCGGATATAGAGCCTCAAGTGCGGCGGTCGCTTGGTAGATGCGGGCAACCGGTTCCGGCAGCGGAATTCGCTTTGTCATAGGCTTACCCCTGTGGCTCAATCTCCCGCGTTCAGGCTGACACACTAGCGAAGGTCTGAATTACGATCCAGTGTTAGAAAATTAAATTTCTGGAATTTCGTCATTACTTCGTTGCAGGCGCTACTGCAGGAGCATGGTTTGGCGCGGATTTAAGAAGATCGGGCGTGACATCAAACATTAGTCGCACCGACTTAAGATCTGGTCGATCAATGCGAGAAACCTCGACGCTTTTTAGCAAAGCCAGAAAAGACTGCCTTGTTGCAGCTCCTAATTGTTGAGTTCTCGCGTTGCCCAGTCCCACGCGGGCTAGCAGCACGACGCCATTCAGCAAATCAGCAAGTTGCTGAGCGTTTTTTTCTTCCAGGCTTTCGCCGTCTAGAGCCACACGCAACTTATTGTTTTCCGGTTTCCCCGCGACCGTAAGCCACTGCAACTGGGCGAGCAGTGACGATAGTTGCGGAGAGGACAAGCCTCCGGTAGCTTTTCGCGCCAAAGCCTGCGAGGCGGGATCAGCGCTAAAAGCCTCTTTTAGGGCCTCCTTGCGCATCACCGCAAAAACGGGCGAGCCGGCTACACGCGCGAATCGCTCCCGCCACTCAGAATCACCCACCGCTTTTGCCCCGTGCAGCCACGATCCAGAGTCTTTGTCGTTCGTAAATGCGATGCGATCTTTCTTCAAGAACATAAATGAAATACGCGCAGAATTACGCGTGAGCGGCGAAGAGAAAATTTCCGCGCCGCCAGAATTCTGTACCGCACCATTTTTTCCGCGTACGCCATGATTTTTTCTTATCAAAATGACCTTCGCCTACAGCAAAAAAAATCTTCTGCGCGCCCTGCTGTTCAAAAGCCACCGCAAGCCGATCAGAGACCTTTTCATAATCGAACCCGGTGTCTCCAACGAACTGGCGATATTCCTGGTCGGTATCAGGCTTGGGCGCCCAGAGCAAGCAGGTCAGCGAAAAACGGCGCCCGGCGAAGCTCGGCCAAGTCGATGAAAAGTATCGCGCCAGCGTCCTCAGGCATCCAAGACAAGAGCGCATTCCGTCCAGGAGTCGCGTGGAAGCACACAAAATAGGCGAGTGATAATAGGATTGCCGGCCAGCAGCAGTAGCCAAAGCGATCAATTGGCGCTTATTCCTGGGTACTAAAGGATTTGCGGGAGGCGTGCCGGTAACGTCCATAGTAACGTTATATAGTGAGTGAAAACGCTGACGGCGACCTCACGCAGCAGGATAGTGCGACTTGGCCGACCGTATTCCCGGGAGCGCCCAAGCAGGTAGGGGGCGAGCCAATAGCGTTGCGGAAGCGTCGTCAGGATTATCCACAGTCGTGGCCCCCGGCGTGCTCTGGAACGGCGCTTGCAATCCTCCCCGGGGCGCTTCTGCTATTCTTGCGCGGTTTTAGCAGTGCTGGCGTAGCTCAGTTGGTAGAGCATCTGATTTGTAATCAGAGGGTCGGGGGTTCAATTCCCTCCGCCAGCTCCATCAGATGGTGAGCGGGTTTGGGAAGTGAGGCGGATCGAATCCTCGTCATATAACATCAATGGGCTGGTGTCTTCTGGACACGAGTTCGATTTTGTTTTTCCTCTTGATTTCCGCAAGTTGTTGCTGTAACCCGGCTAACAAGTGCTGGAAACGTTCGTGGGTCAGGAAATATCAAGAGTACGAAGGTGAATCCCGGATCAAGTTACCGGACGGGTGGGTGAGTGGCTAAAACCAGCAGACTGTAAATCTGCCGCTCCTTGCGGGCTACGAAGGTTCGAATCCTCTCCCGTCCACCAGTCTCTTGTAGGGGAGCGTAAGCAAACGCTGTTAGGTTTGAATCATAGTTCGACGTTGAAGTGCCGGGAATATCAGCGGTGAAAATAAATAGGGACGACGGATTTGGCCTGGGTAGCTCAGATGGTAGAGCGCGTCCTTGGTAAGGACGGCGGCCACCGGTTCAATCCCGGTCCCAGGCTCCAGGGGATTAAGATTCGGCGGCGACGGTTTGTAGTAGCTTTGCAGCGGGGCGGGGGTAACTCAACGGTAGAGTCTAGCTCTTCCAAGGTGATGGTTGCGGGTTCAAATCCCGTCCCCCCCGCTCCAGACTT
>CAVPKZ010000025.1:0-7729 GCA_963705755.1 uncultured Acidobacteriota bacterium
ACGCGACCCATAGACTCGATCCTCTGGCAACTATTATGCCTGCTTATTTGTCAGCCGACTCGCAGCCGGCAACCGGCAACGGGTATGATGCGTGTATGCCCTGGGGCAGCCACTAAATCGTGAGTGAACTGGCACCAAAACGAACGGCCGATACACCAGCACAGACGCACTCTGGTCCAGACGTGACGTTGTATAGCAAAGCTGGTTGCCACCTGTGCGAGGAAGCCAAGTCAGCGATCGCTCCGCTATTACGCGAATTCCGCTCGACGCTTCGCGAGATTGACATCGCAGGCGACGCCACGCTGATGGAGCGCTTCGGTTGTGACATTCCAGTAATTTATATTGGGCGAAAAAAGGCAGCCAAGCACCGCGTTAACCTGGAACAGTTCCGCCGCCAACTACAAGACGCGTCATGACGGATGGATCCCGCCAGTGGTTCACAAGTTCGTGTAACGAATATTTTGGAGACTAGAGCGAGTGACTGAGAGCTAATGCCCGAGGTTGGGCCCGTGCGCCCCTACGGTCTCGTCCGGCACATCGCCCGCGCGCCCTTTTACGCGGTCGTATACGCTCAGCTGGCTGACGGAACCGATCGCTTCGTTATAGAAAGTAGGTATGCCCAGCGCAGTGCGCAACTCTTCGTTAAATTTGCGCAAGCCTTCGAGATGGCTCGCCAGCGCCGGGAATTTTAATCCATCGTCGGTGAGCAAAAATTTCTGATAGCCGGCGTCCCACAAGCGCGTGAATTTCCCGTTCAGCATAATCGTGGGAATGATGGTAAGCCGGTATTGGCCGTCGGGGTCCTGGCGAAATTCGGCTCCAGCGCCATATTTCTCCACCCGCACTACACCGCGGGTGCTGCCCACCGCAAATCCCAGCGCCGCCAGTTGTTCTATGGCCCTGGGAGAAAATCGTTCTTCAATATTCCACATGATGACATTCAGATTACGATGCGAATGGCAAAGCTGTAAAGCCGGACGCACAGTGGGATGAAATTTCGAGCAACACAGAACACGAAAGATTTGTCTATCTTAGCGATGCGCAGCGCTATGCGGTTCGACCTCCGCATATGTTTGCGCCGAACTCAAATAAGTCTTGGACAAGCGGTCATGCCACGTCAGTTGATCTTCGTCCCACACCGCCCACAAGAAACCGATTAAACCTATGCCGGCCGACAGCATATAGCCCGCGCTGCGAAGCAGCAGCTGTCTTGGTGTGGGAGGTTCCCCGGAAAAACTCATCACTTGCAATCCGCGAAACATCATGCCGGGCGTGGTAGCGCCAAAAACAGTGAATAGCGCGAAGTATTGAAAATACACCACGCTTAGAGCCGCCAGGTATACCGCCGCGTTCATTTTGCTCAACGTGAGTTGGCCGCCAAGTGAGCCGAACAATGCGACAAAGCCTCCAAACGCAAAAAGCAAACAGGCTGCGTCGATGATTCCAGCGAGTTGCCGGTCTCCCAGCGGAGCTACCGGATACAAACCCGCCTGAGCTCGTTCCGTTAATTCCCCGGCTTCCTCCCCCGCAGCATCGGCATCGGGTGAGTTCGACACATCGATCATCATGCGTCCGTCCGCGCTGTGAGGCTTCGACGCAATGCGGCCGATGGCGATGGTGAACGCAAAATCATCGTTGCCAGATTGGGAAGAAGACTGGGAAGAAGAAGATTCGTAAGCCATTGACTGCGGTTCCGGGATAACTGCGGTAGAAAGCTCCGCTACCCGGGCCGTTGCAGCGTGATTCGCCGCTACAGCGGTCGCCCGTTTGGCCACCACAGGCTCCGCGAACGGTAGCTGCGCCTGCGCTGCGTTGGGAGATACTTTGCGGCGCCTCTGGCGATAGGCCTCCAGGCGATTCGCCAATTCACTCCGCCACGCGTAAGTCTGATCGGGCTCAGGAGCGCTGACCTCCGAATCGTCTGGCGAGATGGAGATACTCCCGCCATTTGCACGGAGATCGGCATCCGGCGGCGCCCAACTCCGCACCGTGCCGGGGAAGGACAGAAGCCCTCTCCGTTTCACCTCTGGGTTGAAATTGAGAATCACAGAAACGGCAAGCGGATATGCCCGACGGCAGTATCGCGCCACACTGCAAGCAAGTTTTATTCACCGGTTGTTTTTGCGCTGCGGACGCATCCACTCCGGCGAGGAGAGGAACGTCATGAGAATATCACGGGGAATTTAATCGAGCCAAAAAAGAAGAGACGCTGTTTCGAATAAGACAGCAGTGAATTTCAGTGATTAGCTGGAAGCAAAAAGAAAACTACCCGGACATCTGTTCGGCGAACATATCCCGGTTGTGCGCGATACGGCGATCCAAGGCCACCGCCGCAAAATAAGCACATTGCGAACGTTCTGATTCGGTCCAGACCCGTAGCGAAGGAAGCAGCTTTCCTATGATCGTGCCGGCGGCACCGAGCAACTGGAAATACGCGCCGATGGCCTTTATCCCATTGCGGTCTTCACGCCGATCGGGACACAAATGCAGATATTGCATGACCCGTTCGAAATCTTCGCCACTCGCGCTTCGCCTGACGCCAATCACGTCTTGAACATCGGAGGACAGCGCGCGTCGTGCTGACGCGGCGATCAGCGATCTGCAGTACGACACAAAAAATTGCATCAGCGCCGCGACCGAAAAAATAAAAATTATAGAGGCCATCATCGAGGCACCGCCGCGAGGCGTGAGGGCGCCAAGCGCGCTTCATCATCAAACCGCATGAAAGCGTAAATCCAGGCAACGGGAAGAAACATCCCGGCAGCCGGAGGCAGGAACGCCCAGACAAACCGCAGGTCAGGATATGCGTTACGCAGTGCGTAACTGGCGGCATGAATGCTGAAATACATGCCCAGGGAAAGGACGATCTGAATTACTCTCACGCGGCTCTCGCGCAACTTAAGAAGCGCGGCCCACAGCACGTAGGTCAAAATCAAACCAACGAAATATAGGTTTTGAGAAATTTCAATTACGTAACGCGTGAGCATTCGCGACTCGGATTGGTGCACCACGCTATAGGAAAATAGCGTGGTGCCGATGAGCAGCAACATCATAAAAACCCGGAGCCGCATGGTTACTCCGAGTTCCTCGAACACAATCGCGTACAACCCCATCAGCGCGAAGTATAAACAAATGGTGAGAATCCGTCCGAATAGTAATAGAAATAAACATATTCAGTCGACGTCAAACCATGCCGGCTAAATTCCATATATCGGCCTGCACTCACCAGGACCGACATGACCATATAAAGATTCAGGGTGAAGTAGCGCCGCAATGGCGCGCGAATTAGAGAACACACCACGACCGCGGCCTCTAGCAGAGCGCCTAACAACCAGATCGTGTATCCGAATGGGCCAACCACGTTTTTCTTTCTAACGTCCTGGCCCTCATGCGGGTTTTGTCCGCCTTGAAGTTACCTTACCAGGGCGTTGCTTGAAGCCGTCGGCGGAAGCGGCGGAACTGGCGCCGTTCCGTTCTTCAAAAATGCTGGCGGAAGCGGCGGAACTGGTGCCGTTCCGTTCTTTGCTACCGTCGGCGGAAGCGGCGGAACTGGTGCCGTTCCGTTCTTCAAAAATGCTGGCGGAAGCGGCGGAACTGGCGCCGTTCCGTTGGCAATCAACACGGAAGAATCTCCGTGGGTCGTAACTACTGTTTTAAGGCCCATTGCCCCAGTTAAAACGAGCATGGCCAGAAAGATTGCCGATGAAATGCGGGACATAGTGCCTCCGGGGGAAATGATTCCCAGAGCGCACTCTATCCTTTACTAGGGCAAAGTCAAGTGTTTACTGTATCAAATTGACACACACCTCGACGGCCCCTCATTTCGATAAGCTTTTGCCTATCCCACGAGGGAGCCATTGCCCTACATCTCGAAGGGTAGGGGGGTGGGGGGCTAGGGTCAACGGTACCTTGGTACTAGTTTTTATAGGACTAGCCCCTACGTTTACCCCTAGGGCCGCGTTCGCGGGGAATCACACCATCATCGTCTGGATTGCGGCGGCGCTTGGCTTGACACCGCCGTGACGGTATCCGTAGCATGATGGTCCTGTGCCGGCGTAGCTCAGTGGCAGAGCGAGGGTCTCATAATCCCTAGGTCGGGGGTTCGATTCCCCCCGCCGGCACCACTGAATAAAAACAACTTAGCGAAGATTTTTTTGCTCTGCGTAACCGCCGCGTAACTTTCATCGCCCTTTTGACCCGGTTTCACCCCCGGGGTTAAAGAGTTTTCTAACCAGTGCGCGAGGCCCGTTACATCTTTAATTCTCATGCGCTTTTTCATACCGCGAAGGAAGCGACGAAAAACGCTGCGACCCGAGCTTCGCTGCAGAATAATGTAGTGATCGCTGGAGTCTTTTCCGTTGTAATCGCGGAAGCTTTCGTCAACGAAGCCTTTGAGGCGGCTTCTCAATTTGGACCTGGTGAATCTGAACAAAAAAGAATCGAAGCTTTCACTGAACTGGGGAGACAAATCGAGGAGTCTCGGGGATCGCTTGAATTCAAATTTCAAGTTGCAAGATGGATTCGCCGATGAATCTTTTAATCGGTCCGGCCGCCGTCCAATCAGGCAAGCTTTCCCGTTTCCAACTCTTTCGAGCGGCCTGTTGCCGTCGCTGAGTTTCCGACCGGCGAGCTTGCGCCTGTGGCTTAGCCCTTTCCGCTAATGCCGTTCGGAAATCATTCATAAATTCACGGAGCTAAGAGCTAAGTGTATTAGCTTCAACATTTCAATAACCCGAAATCAGTATTCGGAAATTAGTAGTTTTCCGAACGCTAGTTTGAGGGCACAAGGGAGCCGCCGAACCGCCAAGGCCTAGGTACCTTTTGAATAGATTAAATTTTAGGGTTGCTGTTCATTTTGCGCGTTTTCTCAGCTAGATCTTCACACTTAGATAAATTCTTGAAAAGTGTGGGGATCATCGCGTTAGGATAGAATTTGTCCAGAAGCGATCCTAGCGCGACAATATTTTGACCGACTAGCGAATCGATCTGAGCTTGGGCCGCGAAGGCATCGAACGCCGCGATCATGGCCGCCCCCTGTATCAGGCCGCGGCTGTATGTGGCATTGAATGGGGAGAGTAGTGGCGGGATTTTGAATGATGTGAGGAAGGACGAATGTCCCTGGACATCCTGGGGCCCAGGCCAACCCCCAACGACGTGGCTTTGAATTTTGCTTATCGGCGGTATTTCTCTTCATCGAAATCGTAGGTCAGATTCGACTTTTTTCCGGCGTGACAATGGGATTCATGTGGATTCATTATTTCCGAGCTAAATAGCTGTTGGTGCTGCTGATCGGTACTTAGGGTTGCGTCAGTCTTTGCAGCAATTCCAAAGCTACGGCGTGACCGTGATATAAGGTCCTCGGTTCCTCTTCGCGCTCTTCGCGATGCCCAACACAAGTTGAAGATTTTCATTTGTCCGAGACAGGCGAACAAGATGAACGAGCGCGGTGATGTTACATGGCGGACTGTGGGAGGGCTTTTCGTCATATGCCTAGCCACGATCATGGATGAAATCTTACTCACACGAATTTTCAGCGTAACGATGTGGTACCACTTTGCCTTCGGAGCCATTTCCCTTGCCATGTTCGGTATGACAGTGGGAGCAATCCAAGTTTATCAGCACCCAGAAAAGTACGACCACTTGCATGCAAAGGAAAACATGGCACGTAGCTGTTTATGGTTCGCCATCACTGTCGTAGGCAGTGTCGCGATACACATGCTAGTGCCGTTCGCCTCAAGGCCGATGTTCGCAATTTTGTGGATTCTATTCAGCTACTGCACGCTGTCTATACCCTTCTATTTCAGTGGCATTTGCGTGTGCCTGGCGCTAACGAAATTTCCCGGCAATGCCAGCTTATTGTACAGCGCTGATCTTGTGGGCGCTGCCGCCGGCTGCGTCCTGGTGACGTACTCTCTGAAGTTAACCGATGCTCCAACGGCGGTGATCTTGCTTGCTCTGCTGGCTAGTTTAGCCGCGGTTGCATTTGCGATCGATGGAGGGCTATCGCGTCTGTCGCGAATTGCGATCACAGCCAGCGTGCTACTCGCCGGGCTGCTGACCGTAAACAGCATTCTGTTTAAGGCAATCCTCGCCGCTACGTGTAACCTGGGCAAAAGGGAAAGCTGAATCTCGTCCACTGTATGAGAAAGTGGAACTCGTTCTCCCGGATCACGGTAAACGGAGATCCGAAAATTCCGACTGGCGTGATTACCGAGGGAATTAGCAACGTCTATCCGGATAGTCAACAGACCCGCCAACTTCAACTGACCATCGATGGAAGTGCTGCAACCACAATCACACATTTTGATGGGACGTTTAACGATCTTGGATACCTTAAATACGACGTAAAAAAATATCGTCCATCAACTCCATTCGAATGGCAGCGTGTTGATTATTGGGGCCGGCGGCGGACGCGACATCCTGTCCGCGATTTTGATGGGGCAAAAAAAGATTCGTGCCGTAGAAATCAACCAAAGCATTCTCCGTACGGTTAATTCGCGATTTGGCGATTTTTCTGGCCACCTGGATCGAATACCTGGAGTCACATTTATAAATGACGAAGCGAGAAGCTACATCGCACGGACAGACGAACGATTTGATGTAATTGAAGCTTCCTTCATCGATACCTGGGCGTCCACTGCGGCGGGTGCCTTGTCGTAACGGAAAATTCACTTTATACCGTCGACGCCTGGAAATTGTTTCTCGACCACCTGGCGTCGGACGGCGTGCTTTCCTTTTCTCGTTGGTATACACCTACAGTCCCAGCTGAAGTTTATAGGCTCACGTCGCTTGCAGTTGCGGCGCTTCGCTCAGAAGGAGTTGCTGATCCGCGCAAACATATTCTGCTGGTTCGGAACATGCGCCGTAATATCGAAGGTTTTGATCTCATCGGGGCTGCCACCATTCTGGTAAGCAAGCAGCCTTTTTCCAATGCCGATCTTGATCGTTTTGAATCGGTATCAAAAGAGATGCAGTTCGATATTGTTCTCAGTTCCCGAACCGCACTGGATCCTATCTTTCGGGTCCTAGCTGACGGCGTAGATCCGTCCACTTTGTTGAATTCCTTACAGCTGAATGTTTCTCCTCCTACGGACGATTCTCCGTTTTTCTTTGACATGAAACCGTTTCGATATTTATTTCGCAGGACTAAGCAAGATCAGAACGGAAGTTTTGGATTGCGACCGGGCGAATTTGTTGTCGTTCTGCTCCTGGCCGTAACGTTTCTAACGCTGTATTTCATTCTTATGCCCTTAACAAAAACAATTAATAAGGAAAACATTCGTGGATCGGCGCCGTATTGGTTGTTTTTTCCCGCGATCGGCCTGGGGTTCATGTTGATTGAGGTTTCGCAGATGCAAAGGCTAATCGTATTTCTGGGGCACCCGACCTATGCTTTGTCGGTTGTCCTTTTCACGTTGTTGCTCTCCGGCGGGATAGGAAGCTTCACGACATCAAATTTGCTAAAGCCCAATTGGCACTCTGCCGTCCGTCTATTGTCGCTGTGCATCATTTTAATTATCTTCGGCCTCTTGACGCCGCGTATCATTAGTGCGTTTGCTTCGTCCATCACTCCGATACGAATCCTCCTTGCAACCGGCATTCTCTTTCCGTTGGGACTGTTTATGGGCATGGCATTTCCCTTAGGTTTGAAGATGTCGACCGGAAATTTTGATGCGCTCATGCCGGCCTTCTGGGGAGTGAACGGGGCAGCTTCGATTTGCTCGTCGAT
>CAVPKZ010000026.1:0-23143 GCA_963705755.1 uncultured Acidobacteriota bacterium
ATGGCCGCTAATGAAGCTTCCGCGACCGAATCGATGCGTATGATCAATACTGCCGAAGCGGCATACAACGCGGCGTTTCCAAACCAGGGTTACAGCAATTTCTTGACGGATCTTGGCGGCGCTTCACCGCAGAGTGCGCAGCTGTTACAACCAGTGCAGCATGCTTGCTCGATATTATGGTGGCTAATGCGACTGGTGCCGCATCCGGAAAAAGCGGCTATTACTTCACATATAGCCCGGTTGGCGGAGCGCCAGTAAGTCAATACACAATCTTGGGGACGCCTGTAGGTGTGGGCATTACCGGCCAACGCCAGTTCTTCACGGATGAATCCTACGTGATTCGTTATTCGACCACGGGCGCAGCCAACGTTAACAGCCCTCCGCTCTAGTAGCGCTTCCTGGTTATTAGCCAAGCGCTTTTCAAATGACAACGCCTGCACAAAAATAGTGCACTGATTGTCACCGTTGCCGTTATCTCCGCTCATTTAGTTATACTAAAAGCGATGTATTTGAGACGGCATTCCCTCGGAACCGCGCCGCTTGGAAGTTTCACACTCTCGGTGATGAGCCTCGCCCTCGCGTGTAGTGTGTCAACGCTAGCTCTCCCCACACAAAAGCGCGCCAGCCTGGAGCCCATCCGCCGCATGGAGCATCGTTACCGGGCGGCCAAGACCTTGCAGGCGACTTTTCTGGAGCGCTACACCGAGAATGGCCGGACTGTGCGTATAGAATCCGGCGTGGCATATTTCCGGCGCCCCGGCAAAATGCGATGGGAATACGCTGCTCCCGAAAATAATTTATTTTTGATCGATGGCAAGATGGCCTGGTTTTACGTCCCCGCCGATCACACTGTGACCCGCGTGCCCGCAAAACAAAGCACCGACTGGCGAACGCCGTTGGCGCTCCTGGCCGGCGAGACGAAAGATCGCGCGTCTGTGCACGAATTGAACTAGCGCCCTATGAGCCCCCGGATAAGGCCGGCGATGCCGTCTTTACTTGCACCGTTCGCGGGACTGCGAAGGCCGGCGCTGAAAGTACAGAGCAACGCGAAAAACGCAGCCCAGCCTCGGCCAGCCTTGAGCCGCAACAAACCGAACAGGAAGACACTGTGCTGCTGGAAATCGCGCGCGAATCTGGAGAACTTGTACGCATCGTAGTCCGAAATAAAGGCGGCGTCGGCATTGAATTCCGCTTCGCCCATTGGCTGGATGATCCTCCAATCGCTGAAGCCCTGTTTCATTTTCAGCCGCCACCCGGAGTCGCCATTGAAATGCGGATTTACCTTCGCAAGCCGCGAATCCCAACTAGCGCTTGCCCTAAAGGACCCCGTCAGGGGTACCATTTCTAGGAAGGAACCGGCAACCATCCCAGTTGACCGCGCCGACATCTTACTTGGGGTAAACTGAGGGTCTATGGGGGAATTTGTTTGTCGCGTGGCGGATGCCAACGGCCGGTGTTTTCGCAGGTCGAGGCCGCCGGCACGCTCGATGAAGCACGCCAGAAACTGGTAGACCGGGGTTTTTACGTTTACTCCGTAGAGACGCGTGGAAGTCTTGTCGGTTTGCTGAATCGCCGCAAACAGCGGCAAATCGGCGGCTCGGATTTCCTTATTCTGAATCAGCAGTTCAACACCTTAATTAAAGCCGGTATACCAATTCTGCGCGCATTGGACTTGCTCGCCACCCGCGCCACCACGCCAAAGCTACGTCCGGTCATCACCCAAATTCGCGATCGCGTGCGCGAAGGCAAGTCCTTGTCGGAGGCTGTCGACGAGGCTGGAGTTTTTTCGAAAGTTTATTCCACAGCTATTCTGGCCGGTGAGAAGAGCGGAAACCTTGCCGGTGTTCGGATTCAACATTCCCTACCAGAAGGTGAGCACCGGCGTTGAAAGAAAATCCTAGCGTCGTTGGTATACCCGGTGCTTTTGATTGTGGTAGCCACGGTCATTGTCACCTACCTGGTAACCTTCGTAATTCCAAAATTTGCGGTCCTGTATCGAGACTTGGGCGTGGAGCGACCTGCTTCCACAAAACTTTTAATGGCCCTGACAGTGGATTATCGATTCGTAGTGCTTGGGGCGGTTGGCGTGCTGGCCGTCCTCGCATTTGGAGTCTTCCTCTGGTCGGAACCGACGAAGGGGGCGCCACTTTTGACCGTCTCAAATTCAAGTTGCGAGTCATTGGAGATACTTTGCTAAAGTTTCAGGTCGCGCAATCTCGCGGACGTTGGCAACGCTGTTGACTGGCGGCACAACTTTGGTGACCGCTCTACAAACAGCTTCAGATGCGCTGACCAGCAAATTATTGCGCGTCACGATTCTTCGGGCCACGCAGATGGTACGCGAAGGCGAATCGCTGCACGGTGCGCTGGCTTCCACCGGGGTATGCCAGAAATGGCGTTGGATATGGTGGAAGTTGGCGAAAGCAGCGGCGCGCTAGGACCCATGTTGACCAGCATCGCGGAATTTTATGAGGAAGAAGTCAGCTTGCGGCTGGGCGCGCTCGTTTCGATCATCGAGCCCGTCATGCTTATATTCATGGGAATTTTAGTGGCATTCATACTCATTTCACTTTACCTGCCTGTATTCTCACTTTCGATGTCAGGTGGAGTTAAGTAATGGCGACCACAGACTACACACCTATAACCGCAGCGCTAACGGCACTGCCGAGGAACAGCACGAGCGCGAATTCGCCACAAACTTGCTCAGCGCTATCGCTGCACCTTCGTTGATCTTCACGAACAGCGCATAGACCCCGAGCTTTTCCGCACGATTCCTGCGGACTTGATGTTCCGTTACAACTTCGTGCCACTTGAAGTTCACAACAATTTGCTGTCCATCGCGGTAGCCGATCCCAGCCAGGTGCTGCTCAGCGATGAGCTTCCGCTACTTCTCGGAAAAAAACTCGCTATTAAGGTTGCCACCGCTCACCAAATCAGCGACCTCCTGAAACGCACCGAACAGTCGCAACGCGTGCTCGAGCAAGCTACCGAAGCTTTCACGCTTCAAGTTTCAAAGGACGAAGGGGAGAGCGACGAAACCATTTCCGGTGATCGCCTCACCCGCGATACTGCCGTCAGCCCGGTAGTCCGGCTAGTCGAAACGGTAATCTTCACCGCGCTGGAACGCAGAGCGAGCGACATTCATATCGAAGCGCGCGACTCCGAAGTCGCCGTGAAGTACCGCATTGACGGTGTTTTACAGCACGCCATGCAGCCCATCGCCAAGGAATGGCACTCCACAGTAATTTCGCGCATCAAGGTTTTAAGCGATCTAGATATTGCTGAACGCCGCGTTCCCCAGGACGGCCGTTTCCGCGTCAAGTACAAAGGCCGTTATATCGATTTGCGCGTTTCCATTATGCCCGCGAGTCACGGGGAAGATGCCGTTCTTCGTGTTCTCGACAAAGAAACCCTCTCCGAGAAATTCCAGAGTTTAAGCCTCGACGTCGTGGGTTTTTCCGCGGAGGAAATGCGTCGCTTCCGCCGCTATATTCGGGAGCCGTACGGCATGGTCTTGGTCACCGGTCCCACCGGCTCCGGAAAAACCACCACGCTGTATGCGGCCATCAATGAAATTAAGTCCGACGAAGACAAGATCATCACCATCGAGGATCCCGTCGAATATCAACTTCGCGGGATCACCCAGATTCCGGTCAACGAGAAAAAGGGCCTAACCTTCGCACGTGGCTTGCGCTCTATTTTGCGCCATGATCCGGACAAAATCATGGTCGGCGAAATCCGCGACCAGGAAACTGCCCAAATCGCCATTCAATCGGCCTTGACCGGCCACTTGGTGTTCACCACCGTGCACGCTAACAACGTCACCGACGTCATCGGCCGCTTTATCAACATGGGCGTCGAGCCGTACAACTTTGTGTCCGCTCTGAATTGCATTATGGCCCAGCGCTTGGTGCGCATCATCTGCATGAACTGCCGGCGGCCCAAACAGTATTCCGCTACCGAATTAAAGGAAGCGGGTCTTGACCCAGCCGCCTGGAGTGGCGTCACCCTCATGGAAGGGGCAGGGTGCCTGGAATGTTCGGCTACCGGTTATCACGGGCGCACCGCGATCTGCGAACTGCTTGATTTGACCGACCGCATTCGTGAAATGATTGTGGATCGCCGGCCCACCTCCGAAATTAAGCGCATCGCCCGCGATGAGGGCATGATCACGCTGCGCGAAAGCGGCTTGGCGAAAATTCGCGACGGAATTACCAGCGTGAAGGAAATCAATAAGGTGACCTTCGTTGAATAGCGCTACCGCGTTTCACGAGGGAATTTACAAAAGCGAGCTCGTACGCCGCATCACCCGCTGGCTGGACGCCACTCCTCATCCGCCGCTGGCGCTGGAGATAACCCCGGAGCGCGTGGCTGCGGCGCGCTTTGGCAGGACCGGAGCGCTGGATGAGTATGCCGTTGAGACTCTCCCGCAGGGCGCGATTGTGCCCTCGGCAGTCGAATCCAACATTGGAAATCCTGCGGCGGTTAAACTTGCGATCAGCAACGCCTGCACCAGACTGAAAGCCAAGGATGAAGACGTCGCGCTCATCCTGCCCGATCCTGTGATCCGAGTTTTCGTCCAGCACTTTGACGAATTTCCGCGTTCGGCCCAGGAAGCGGAACCGATGTTGCGCTGGAAGCTGAAGAAGAGCGTGCCCTTCGAAGTGGATGAAACGCTAATTTCTTATATGCGCCAATCTCCGCGCGAAGATGGCGTAGATATTGTCACCGCCCTGGCGCGACTACGCATCGTTCGCGAATACGAAGCCTTAGCGGAAGTGGTGGAATTGCGCCCGGGCGTGGTTCTGAGCTCTTCGCTCGCCGCCATCACCTTGCTGGATGATCAGAAGCCCACGCTGCTCGCTCGCGTTTCTGAAAATTCTTTGACCACTGTGATCGTCCGCGAAGGCGTACTGTGTGGGTATCGCTGCACGGAATTGCCCGCGCAAGGTCTCGACCTCACGCCCCAAATGCTGCTGGAAGAAATTTATCCAGTCGCTGCCTACTACCAGGACACCTGGCGGGAAGGGGTCCAGGCCGTGAGCCTCACTGGACTTGGCTCCCGTTTACCCGAATTTCTGCCGCCCTTCCAGGAAGAATTTCGCTGCGAAATTAGTTCCTTGCTGCATTCCGCGGTGGCCGGCGGGCGCGTGCACGACGATGTTCGACCTCTTGCAGAGCGTGAACTGGAAGGTTTGGTCGGTTGGGCCATGCACCGCGGCTAGATCGGCAGCACGCAGAATCAAAAAATAGTTCGGAGTTTTTTAACACATGAGAGTTCGCCTTAATCTAGCGACCAAAGCGCAGGAAACGCATCGGCGTTTCATGGTGATCGCAGGTCTCGTAGCAGTTGTTGCGGGCATCATATTTCTCGCTTTGGGTTGGCACGTCTACTCGATCCGAAATGTCGACGCTCGCCTGCGTGCCCAATCGGAAATCACCAGTCGTAGAATCGGAGAATTACAAGCCGAACGCGCCGACCTGGAGCGGTTCTTTGCTCAACCGGAAAACGCCAAATTGCATGATCGCGCGGCTTTCCTCAACTCCATCATTGATGGTCGTAGCTTTAACTGGACGCAAATGTTTATGGACCTGGAACGCATTCTTCCCGGTGGCGTGCGTGTCGTAAGCATCGAACCGAAACAAGCCAAGGGGCACGTGGAGGTGAAATTGACCGTCGGTGCTTCCAGCGACGACGCCAAATTGAAATTCCTTCGCGCTCTTGAAGAGTCTCATCAATTCAGCGAAATCGCACTGGACAGCGAAGTACCAGGTAAGACCGGCAACCAGCGAGTCGTGGCATTAACTGCGATTTATACGAGGAGCTGATGAAACGCGACGTTAAATTACAAAAGCGATTGGTAATCGGCGCACTGGCTCTTCTGGTTCTCGCCGACGTGGCCCTCGCCGCGTACAGCTGGCAACTCAGCTCCGCGCCACACACTCCGCAGCAGGAGCTTGCGCTGCAGAATCAACAAATGGAAGTATTGCGCGCCGATATCAAGCGCGGCGAATCTATCCGCCAGCTCACTCCCGCGATCCAGAGAGACTGCGACCGCTTCGAGCAATCCTTGCTGCCGGTCAGCAACGGCTACTCATCGGTATCCGCGGAACTCGACGGAATTGCAAAAAAGGCCGGCGCGCAAATCGAAGGACGGAGTTTTAAGCAAAAGGAAATTCCCAAGCGCAATTTAGAGGAAGTTAACATCGATCTTATCGTGAACGGCGAATACACCGCCGTAGTGCGATTTCTGAACGGATTACAGCGCTCCAAAAATTTGTACGAAGTCGATGGCTTGGCGCTCGCTGGCGATACTCAGAATCAAGGCGCCAACGGGCCGATTAGAGTAACCGTACATATGAAAACGTATTTTCGAGTCGCGTAAATGACCCAAAAGAACCAAATGATCGTGCTGGCCGTGTTGGTGCTTATCATGGGAGTAGTGTGGTATTTCAATCGCACTACGTCCGTGACGAACCCCGGGAATGTGGCAACTTTCCAGAATTACCAGTTACTCGCGGTTGAGAACCCTCAATTGCATCGAGACCAGATGGAAGCTGCTCAGAAAACCGAATATCACAGCCTCGGCCGCAATCCCTTTAGCGAAATCGCGCCGCCAAAGGAGCAGCCAAAGGAAAACAAGAACGCCCAACACGTACCACAAGGGCCTCCGATTTTGCCGCCCCCACCACCGCCGATGCTGCCCGGCAACATGAAATATTTTGGATACGGCACAATTCCCAACGGAACCTTGCGCCGCGCGTTTTTGTCTGATGGCGATGATGTTTTTATCGTCGGGGAAGGCGACACCTTGTTGGGGCGCTTCCGTATCGTGAAAATAAGTAATGCCAACCTCGAATTCGAGGAGATCGCTACCGGCCGGCACAATACTGTAACAATGCAAGAAGACCAGGCGCCGCCAGCTTGATGAAAAATTTCTTCAAACCGCAAAATTTCTCAACGCGCCACGCGCGAAGTCCCGAAGACGGCTACGCGCTGATGATGGTGATATTTTTCACCGCCCTGATGCTCATCGGCGCCATGGTTGCCGCCCCGCGCATCCTGCAGGAAGGGAAGCGCGAAAAAGAAAGGGAAATGATTTGGCGCGGGCGTCAATATGTCCGCGGCATCAAATTGTATTACCGCAAGATGGGGCGTTTTCCGACCTCCATTGACGATCTGACCAAGCCAAAAACCGGTTCTTTGCGTTTCATGCGTCAGGCCTACAAGGATCCAATGAATGCGGAAGACGGTTCCTGGCGGCTGATTTATGTGGGACCGGCCGGACAGCTGATTGGAAGTTTGAAACCCCCGCAAACTTTGCAATTACCTACGGGCGGCACGGGGCTCGGCACTGCTGCATCGGCGTTGGCCACCAACAGCACCGGGCAAGCTGGGGGATCTTCCGCGTTCGGCTCCTCTTCATCATCGGCCTTCGGCTCGTCTTCGGGATTTGGTTCGTTTGGATCGTCGACCGCCAACGGTGGAGCGACTCCTGGAAATGCCGCATCAGGAGCTGGTGCGGCGTCACCCACCGGCGGCGGCGGTGGCAGCCCTGCTCAGTCCGGTACGCAACAGCCTGGCGACCCCGGTGCCCAGGGTGCTGCGTCAAATGGCGGTCAAGCTGGACCTCCTGCTCAGAATGGTGTCGCAACAGTGCCGGGCGGATCGCAGCCCGCGTCCGCGGACACATCAGGGGCCGCGTCGAGCGACGCGATGTCCACGCCGCAATCATAACTCCCACGGAAACCTCTACAATCATCGGCGGAAATATTATTGGGATGGAAGCAAAATTTCCGCGCCCTCGATCATGGTCTACGAGAAGGCCAAAAATTATCACCTGTTTGAATTTATCTGGGACCCGTCAAAAGACACCACCATAGCCGGACAGGCGCCGCTGAAAACAGGCACTGGTTTGGGTCAAAACATCGGCACCAACCCAAATCCCTTTGGCCAGCAACCTGGTGCTACAAATCCAAATCCGGGTCAACCCACTACTCCGGGGTACACCTTCTCCTGCTCCGCCGCTTGTCGCACCCGAGCAGCCTCCGCCGCAATAAAAATTTCTCGCCGCCGCCACGTCGCAGCTTTCTGTTTACTTGATCTGGCTTGCTAAATTGCAATTCGACAATTACGTTGGAGAGTTTACTTTAGGCGCTGAGTAGCGGGCGGTGGCAATTTTTGCTGATCGTAGGTGTGCTTTACCTTTTTCACGTACGACATGGTTTCAGGAAATGGCGGCACGCGCCCGTATTTCTCGCACTCGCCCCGGACCCGCATTGTAGGCCGCCAGCGCCAGGATCAAATCGTTGTCGTAGCGGTGCAGCAGTTCGCCTCAGATAGCGTGTGCCCGCATCGATATTTTCGGCCGGATCGAAAACGTTACGCACTCCCAGTCGATTTGCCGTGCCGGGAATAAGCTGCATGAGTCCGCGAGCGTTACGGTGCGACACAGCCTTTGGATTGAAGTTGGATTCAATGGCAATCACGCTGGAAATTAGATCGGCGTCGACATGGAAACGCGTCGCTGCGGACTGAATGAATTGGCCGAATTGGGCATTCTGCGCCAGCGCGCCAGGCTTAACAGCCACGACGATAGGAGTGAATACTTCTTCCGGCTCGATGGCTACGACTTCCTCGCTGGGAACTTCCACAAAGCCGCCGATTCATCTGCAGCCGATATTTGTTGCCCAGCAATTGATAGCCAGTTACGGTCAGGCGCTGGCCGCTGCGCAACACCACGTATTCGGCTCGCACAGCACCGTAGCCAAAGAAAGGGAGCAAAAATAAAGCCCCTGTCACAAGAATCAGCCTGCGGTTCACGCGCATGATGGCGCCTCTCGCAAAGCAAAAAGTTCGATCGCCGCGGCCACTCCGTCGTTGTCATTGCTGCGCGTTTCGTGCCACCCAAAAGTCTTCAATTCCGCGAACTATTTTCCATCACCACAGGAATTCCCGCAAAATTCAACATCTCCAAGTCGTTGTGATCGTCGCCGATGGCCAGCACGTCCTCGCGGTCAATGCCGCGCAGAGCGGCCCACTCTGCGAGCGACGAACCCTTGGAGCAGGACGGATTGATCACATCGATCATGGCAAAATCCTTTTTGGCGTAAATGGTCACCGCCAGAGCGAATTCTTTTGCGAACGGCGCCGCACGCAATGTCCTTTCGATTTCCTGGATCGGTGCGATATTGCCGGAAAACATAACCTGAATAGGATCCTCCGTCAAACAAGTCTCGAGCGGTTTGGCGAACGCGATGAAATCCCGGTTCCGCGAATAATACCCGGCGCGCAGCGAATCATCAGGATCAAGCGATTCGATCATCACTTGTTCCGCGCTGGGCCGATCGAAAACTACCGCGGCGCATTCGCGCCACGGCTTGGTAATTTCCAAAGTTTTTCTAGCGATGGTGCGCGGCAGCAAATGCCGCACATGCGTGCGTCCTTCCTTCGAGCGGATTAGCGCGCCATTGTTGACGATCATGGTGAGCGGAGAATCAATTTTCTGCGCGACGGGCAGAGCAAAGTCGTAGCGGCGCCCCGTGACCAGCGCGACTTCAATCCCGCGTTTGCTCGCTTCTGCGATGGCCGCGCGATTGGCTTCGGAAATCTGCCAGCGGCTGTCCAGCAGGGTACCGTCGATATCAAGAGCAATGAGGCGTACCGGCATCCTCCAATTATATCGCGATTTTGCGCCTTTTTTGTGGCTTCGCAATCCGCTTTGGCGTAAACGGCAGCCAATTTAGCCTGTGCTAAAATTTTCAACCTCACCGTTCTTGGTGAATTCGCGCAACGGACAGCAACATATAAGTGACGACCAAACGGCTTTATTATGACGATGCGTTTGCGCGGGAATTTACCGCCCGGGTATTGAGCTGCGAGCCAGAAGGCGCCGCCGCGCCTGAAAATCCGGAAGGCCCGCTGCCCGGAGCGTTGTGGCGCGTAAAGCTTGATCGCACCGCATTTTATCCCACCTCCGGCGGCCAGCCGCATGACACTGGGCGGCTGGGAGATGCGCGCGTCGTGGACGTGCTCGACGAAGAAGATGAAGTGATCCACGTTGTCGACAAGCCCATTGCAATTGGTTCGGTGCAGGGAATTATTGATTGGAGTCGGCGCTTCGATCACATGCAACAGCACTCCGGCCAGCACGTCTTGTCCGCGGTGTTTCATTCCAGATTTGCTCTCCCTACAATTTCTTTTCATCTGGGCTCGGATATTTGCACCATTGATGTGCGTGGACGTGAGCCTACGCAAGAAATTCTGGATAGTGCGATGGCTGCCGCAAACGACGTGGTGTATGCGGACCGCATGGTGAACGTGAAGTATGGCTCAGCCGAGGAGTTGGCTGCCGCCGGCGTGCGCAAAACTGTGGAGCGTAGAGGGACGCTGCGAGCCATCGAAATTGAAGCACTGGAGCTGCAGCCGTGCGGCGGCACGCATGTGCAGCGCACCGGCCAGATCGGGATGATTTTTGTCCGCGGTGTTTCCGGGATCAGGCAGGATTGGCGCGTGGAGTTCGCATGTGGGCGTCGAGCGGAGCGCCTGGCACGAGAAGATTTTGCGACGTTGCGCGCCGTGGCGCAGCGGCTCAATTGTTCGCCGCAAGAAGCTGTGTCGGCGGCGGAGCGCGTGGTTATGGAGCGCGATGCCCATTTCAAAAGCGCGCGGGCCAGCATGCAGAGACTCGCCCAGATGGATGCGCGCGCATCTGTGCACCAAATCGAGGTTGGCGCTGACGGCCTGCGCGTGGTCGCCAAGCTCTTTGGTGACGACCCTCCGGAGTATGTGCAAGCCTTTGCACGCGAAGTGGCCCAGGCAGAAAACACCGTAGCGTTAGTTGTTCGCAGCGAGTGTGGGCACATTTTTTTCTCGCAGCATCCGTCGGCAAAGAAAGACATGAACGCTTTACTGGGCGAAGCGCTGAAGCACGTTGGTGGCAAGGGCGGCGGCTCGCGTGATTCGGCGCGCGGACGGCTCGCTGATAGGGTACGCGCACCGGAATTCCTGGCAATCGCTGCTACCGCGTTGCGACCAAAACTTTAGTTCCAAAAGCGTTTACTCCTCTCAGTGTGTTTTGACGATTCAACGTTATGATGTGAGCCGCGTCAGCGGGTTCGCGGCGTGAAATAGAACCGCTGCGCGCGACACTGTTCCGGGCAGACGTGTCTGGTCGGAGATTTAGCATGCTGGAAGCGGCAAAAAGTTTATTTTTGATTCTCAGCGCTTTGTTTCCCATTGTCGATCCGCTGGGCGGAAGCCCTATTTTTCTATCCATGACGCAGGATTACTCGCCGGCCATTCGCAAAGAATTGTCGTGGCGGATTGCGATGAACAGTTTTTTTCTACTGGTGGGTTCGTATTTTATCGGGACGTACATTTTGCGCTTCTTTGGAATTTCGATTCCGGTGGTGCAAGTCGGCGGCGGACTCATCGTGATTTCCAACGGCTGGGCATTGCTGAAGCGGAGCAATTACAGCCAAAAAGAAATGGCGCAGAATGTTCTGCCGCAGGATCCGTATGGCGACGCTTTTTATCCGTTGACGCTGCCGCTGACGGTGGGGCCCGGCTCCATATCTGTTGCGCTAACGCTGGGCGCCAATGCTCCATATCATCAGGGGTTGCATCTATGGAGCATTTTCACGGCGATTCTCGGGTGTGTCCTCCTGGCTGCGAGCATTTATCTTTGTTATAGCTTTGCCGATCGCCTTGGCCGCGTGCTGGGCACCACCGGCATGACGGTCATTTTGCAACTGACGTCGTTCTTGCTGGTATGCATTGGCGTGCAGATCGTATGGAACGGCGCCCGCGCGCTTTTAAGTTCACTGACTTTACACACGCCTTGAAGTGGGCAAAGATGGACGCGAGCCGCCGATCACCCTAAATGTCCGCTCCGGATATGCCACCAGGTAAATCGATTTCAAGGAACATTTCGCCGCGCTGGCGCGGCGTCGCTCTGGTATGGGCTGTCGTCTATTTCACGCTGGTGACCGGTCTCGCCTCGTATGCATATCGACACCCTGATAACGCCTGGGATATGCTCGGATATATTGGCGTCATCGCATCGTGGCGCACCACGGATGCTTCTTCAATTCACGAAGAAGCCTACTCGGCCATCCACAGTAAGCCGAAATACGCAGCTCTCGTGGGAAACGACGCTACTTCAGAGTTTCATCGCGACGTAGCCCACGACAGCGTGCATTTTGTTCAGCAACTTCCTTTTTATTCGATCAAACCGCTGTACTGCATCGCGGCCGCCGGTTTGCATCGCGCGGGTTTTTCTCTGCCTGGATCACTGCTGCTCATATCGCTTTTCTCTTTCATGTGTTACGCACTTCTTGCTTGGGTTTGGTTGCGCAAATACATAAGGGAGCCCTGGTGCACGATGTTTTCAGGACTCTTGATTCTGACTCCTCCGCTCTTTCACCTTGGTCGAATAGGCACTCCAGATGCGCTCGAATTGTTGCTGCTCGTTTCGGGACTGTATCTGCTGCTGGAGCACTCCAAAGCCGTCGCTGGCTGTACGCTTTTCCTGGTTGCGATCTGGGTTCGACCGGACGCCATCGTTTTCGTGGGACTTCTTTTCTGTGTGTTGTTTTTTTTGCAAATCATCGATGTCATCGAATGGGTGACGTTTTGCGCTTTAGCGCTGATAAGTTATGGCCTCATACAACTGTGTGCGCGCCCGTACCCTTGGGGCGTGTTATTTCAGAACAGCTTCATATGCATTCTGCCAGCGCCCGGCAATGTAGTGGTGCATATAACACCGCGAATCTACGCGTCCACCATGGCGCACAACGCGTGGGCGCTTGTGAAGAGCTTTTCGATCACTTTAATGTTCTTCATAGGCTTGATTGCTATTCCGCTACACGGCAGGCGTGCCTACCGCTTAATTACAGCGACGATTTTAACCGCCGCGATAATTCATTTTCTTCTGTATCCATCGACAGAGATCCGCTTCTATGCGCTGCCTACGTTTCTCGTCCCGCTTTCGCTTCTGTTGGCATGTTCCGTGTACCTGCTCAAACGACCTGACAATTTCATTACAGGGACTTCAAGCCACCCTTAAGGTGATTACCTTATCGACGGGCGAGGGCGGCGACTTGACACTTGTGGCAAGCCCGTAGACAGGTATTTCGCCAGGAGGAAACGTGATTCGACATCTGAAATATGCCGCTACTACGACCCTAGCCTTGTTGATGATGGGAGGTGTCGCCGTCGCTCAGAACGACGACAGAGACGCCAGAAATGCTGGCGCTCAGAGCGACTATGGAGGCGCCAGGAAGGCTCGCGAGCACGGATTTCAGCACGGATACCGCGATGGATACCGCCAGGGACGGGCGGATCTGAAGGCCAACGTGAAATATAACCCGGAGAGTCAAGACTTCCGGAACGCGGACCTGGGCTATGAAGAATACATGGGGTCGCGCGAGGACTTTCAGGACGGATATCGTGGAGGCTTCAAAGCTGGATATGACGACGGGTTCAACGGGAAACCGGTACGCGCAGACGTTTACGGGGTAAGAGGCGACGACTATGATCCAGATCGTGTTCCCCGGCGGGACGAAGATGCGAATGCCTATGCGAAGTGGGCGTATACGGACGTGGCGACCGACATCGGCTATCGCGATGGCATTAGCGCCGGACAAAACGATCTACGCAATCGCAAAGAATACCGGCCGGATAAACATGATGCGTTCAAAGACGCTGACCATGGCTACCGGAAGGATTACGGAGATAAAGCGCTGTACAAGGAACAGTACCGCAAAGGATTCACGCGCGGTTACGAAGACGCGTTTCACAACCAGGGACGATAATGTTCCAAGGAACCACTAGGCGTTTCCGCAAAGCAAAGGGTGCGCCCGGTGAACGGGAGCACCCTTTTTTTCTTTTCGTGACTTGATAACTTAGACTCCAGCCCGGGTCATCCACGTTTGGTCGGCCAGCCTACACCGAGATAATAACTAGACAGCAACTAACAGAAATGTTATACCAAAAAGTGGAGAGCGTCCCTCCACCTATGTGTGTAAGAGTTCTGCTAGCTGATGACACCCCATTAATGCGGAAGGCGATTCGTAGCGTGCTGGGCCACGAACCGGAAATTGAGGTGGTGGCCGAGGCTAGAACTTCGCCGAGAGCCTGAGCATGACCCGCGAGTTTAAACCGCACGTGGTAATCCTGGATTTACACATGCCCGACAGCTCCAACCTCACGCCGATGAACGTCAGCGAGGGGCTGCGCGCTTATGAAGCCTCGGTGCTGGCGATTTCGGTGTGGCACGATGAGGACACTCGGACTTTGGCGCACAGTTATGGAGCGTCGGAGCTGCTGGATAAAATGTACCTCGGTCAGGACCTTATCCCTGCGGTGATGAAGCTGGGGTCCACCAGCGCGCCTGGGCGCAAAGCGCACGCCGCGTACAACTAAAGCTAGCATTGATGCTCTTGCAGGCGACGGTTCATAGTGGTAAAAGCACGTTATGCATGTACTGGGTGAACTAAACCCCAAAGGCTTGCCGCGCCCGATTCCAGCGGACGAACTTCAGGTAATGCTCGGCCCCAATCTGGCGTTCTGTTCGTGGGACGGTTCGATTTCCAAGGTCCGCGAGTAAGTGGCTCGCTGGCCATTTTTGTTTTCTGGGCATCAAGAGCCAGCAGACACAAAGCGAAGAACGCACCTTTGAGAAGCGCAAAGGATGCGGCACCCCCTCTACGTGATTGATCTGTCGGCCACCCGCCTTCAAAGTGAAGAGCGCACCCTTTGAAAATCGCAAAGGGTACGGCACCCCCTCTCTATGATTTAAAGCTGTTGGCCACCCGCCCGGCTTGCCACCAACTAATTTTCTTGGCCATAGCTCGCAAAATCACTTCCTGTACTTTCATCGCCCGCTCCACTGCCGCCCTCGGGTAGCTCCCCATGCCTTCCCTCCAGGCTGGTAGCTCTACCTTAGCGGCCCGCTAGAGCGGACATTTCACGTGCTAATTAATGCGGACATATCATGTGCTACCGACAGACGAGTTATTATGCCTTGACATTATCATTATCGTGGGAGTACCCCCCGCCACAGCACCTCCGCACCGAACAGGGATTTTTAAGATGCGAAAATCCTTGTGGATCATCCGAAAAGTATCCCTAAGAACAACAACCCAACCCCAAGACATCTACGCCGCTCTGGCGGACCTTGACTTGAAAGCAGGATCCTTATGAATTTGAAATCGAAGTTTCTGTTCTCGATTGGTTTGCCGGGATTACTGTGCATCATGCTGCCGGGTCTCCTGCGGGCGCAAACGGTCGGTACACCCACTCCATTTGCTGCTAACTGTGATCCATTCACCTGCGCTGCCGATTTCGGAATCTATACGTACCAGCAGGTATATTCATCTTCCGCCTTTATGGGTGTGACGCCGTTCAATCAGATCAATTTCTCTCTAGACCCCGCTGACGCTGGCTCTCAAGACTCTGGGAGCTACAACATCTATTTTTCGTACACCTCGCAGACGGTGAACGGGTTGAGCAGTTCGAGCCCGGGTGCAAACATAGGCGCGGATGAGACCTCCTTTGGCAGTTACACACTGGGCGGAGGCGCTGCACCATCCACGCTCACCTTCACTGGAAGTACTTTCACGTATGATCCCACGATGGGAAACCTGCTCATGACCATAAACATCTCTGGCCCGTCGGACGGTGCTTATCCACTAGGGTTCTATAACTCTGATCGCTCCGGAACCTTCACTTCAAGGGCGGTCTTTCAATCCAACTACCCTCCCTTTGCTGATTCATCCGGACTCGTCACGAGTTTCGACGACGTAGTTGTGACGCCCGAGCCTTCTGGCCAGCTGCTTTTCGGCACTGGACTGGTGGTCTTGGCGTTGGCGGCGCGAAGGAAACACCTCGCCCCCGCGTCCGTATGCTGATCGGGATTGGGTTGATGTTGGTGATGCAAGAACGTATCGCTCAGACACTCCGACTGGTCACGGGAACGCACCACTCACTATCACTTCCAGTACACCGTTTAAGCAACCACCGCTTCTAGCGCCGGACGTATTGCCCCGATGCGCCGCCGATTTCTCATCCTGCGCATCCTGCCCATAAAGCCGAGCAACGCGTCCTCAAAATGCTTCGGATTCGCAAAGCCCAGCTACAACGATCGCGGATGGTCCTGCAGCTTAGCATGACTACGACGGGCGTCGAGGGTAGCGCGGTCTATGCCGAGGTGCGCGATGACCAGCTCGGTCCGGCAATCTCGTCGTTGCGACCGTGGCCCGTGCGCTGCTCGGGGATCGACACATTTCATTGATCCGTTGACGGTCCTTCATGCGGGCATGACTACCATTTCGTCTTTGGGTAGGGCGTCGAGGGTGGCGCGGTATGCCTCTAGGCGAGCGATGACCAGGTCGGGCGGGGTGTGGGTGAGCCATTGGGAAAGGGAGACGTCCTGGTAGATGTTGCTCTTGAACATTTCGAGGAATTTGAGGTCGGTGGTGCCGGTGTTTTGGATGTAGTGGGGCAAAGTTTTCTGGATGTAGCCGACGTCGCCGGCCTGGAAGTCCATGGTGCGGGCGCGGCCACCGGTGGCGAAGACGGTCATGCGGCCTTTGCCCGTCATGAAGTATTGCCACTCGTCGGCGTTCTGGTGCCAGTGGAGTTCGCGGATGCCGCCGGGGTGGACGGTGACGATGGCGGCGGCGACGGTGGTGGATATTTTAAATTTGGTGGAGTCGACGATGCGGACTTCGCCGCCTTTGGAGCGCTTGGTGGCGGGCATTTTTGAGGCGCGGAAACCGAAATCGATGGGCGAGAGGCCCAGGGTGCCTGTGGTGGCTTTGCGGTCCGCTTCGAGCGGGCCGGGAACGGCGGCCTGGAAAATAAATTTTTCCCGGCCGACCAGTTTTTTCAGGGACTGCTCGTTGATGCTGAAATTTTGCGCGAGGACGTCCTTGGGAGTGTGGGCCATCCAGTCGGTGAGCAGGACGGTTTCGTATTCGGAGAAGTTGCCGTCGTCGAAGACCAGAAGGAATTCGGCGCCGTCGGGCTTGAGGCCCTGGAGTGCGGAATGCCGGTGGGGAAATACCAGAGGTCACCTTCGCCCACGTCGTCGACGAAGCTCTTGCCTTCCGAGTCGAGGCCGGTGATGCGGGCGTTGCCGTAAAGCATGATGGCCCACTCGGCGGCAGTGTGCCAGTGAAGTTCGCGAATGCCGCCGGCGGTGAGGCGCATGTCGACTCCGGCGATGGATCTTGAAACGGGGAGTTCGCGGACGGTGACTTCGCGGGACCAGCCGCCTTCCTGCATGCGTTTGTGGGCGATGCCGAAAGGGTATTTGAAGGCTTGGACGCCGCCTGCGTCGGTGGGCGGGGGAGGAAAGAGTCGGGATTCTGCGCGTCAATTTCGGGATTGCCTGGGCCGGGAGCGCTGGCGCTGCGGTCGTCCTTGGTGGGGTAGGGTTTGCGTTCGTCGTTGGAGGGGTAGGGTTGTTTTTCGCCTTGGGCTGCGGCGTCGGAGGCCAGCATGCCTGCGGCGGCGATGGCTGCGGAGCTTGATTCGATAAATTTGCGGCGGGAAAACAGGTCCTTGGACATGGCGTCGTTCATGGCGGTCCCCTTTCAAGACACAATTTGCTGTTATACGCCGCTGTGAATTGCAAAGTCAAAAATGTCGCAGGGGATTTTTGTGGAGAGTGGACTTCCGGCGGAGGAAAGGAAAAACAGCCGGTATTTTTGAAATTTGGTGGACGAGACCGGGGTCGAACCGGCGACCTCATCGTTGCGAACGATGCGCTCTCCCAGCTGAGCTACTCGCCCATCCCTGCAGCTTTACAAAGCATTGTACAACAACCACTTACAGCATTTCCAGTGGGACCATTGGGACCATGAGCGATCACATCTTCGGCAATTCGGAAGCGATCCGTTGTTTATACGCATCATCGAAATGCGTATATTTGCGGGTCGTCCGAAGTGAAGTGTGACCAACCCATTGCTTAATTAAGTCCCCTGGAACCCGATTCTGCTGCAGCACAGAAATCCTTCCGTGACGGAACGCATGCGTTGTTCCCACGGGGATCTTGAGCTCTTTGCAGAGTGGTTTTAATACATGACGGTTAACGTTATTGTGCACCACAGGCGTTCCGTTTTTGGTTTGGAAGAGCCGGCCAGTCTGACGACTACCCAAATATTCTCTAATCATCGTCATCGTTTCCGGATCAACGCAAACATCTCGACGACCAGCATCAGTTTTCGGAGTCACTTCTCGCAAACGGTAAGTGCTCCTCCTGATGTGGATGATCGAATGTTTGAAGTCCAGATCTTCGACGTGCAGATCGGCCAGTTCACCGAATCGTATCCCCGCAACAAACTGGAGCGCGAATAACGGCTTGTACTGATCCTCCGCTTTATCGACGATTTTCTTCACTTCCTCTGGCGTAAAATGACGCTGCTCCTTCTTGGGAATGCCCGGCAGTTTAATCGTCTACCCCGACGTGTGCTTTTTCCCGAGAATTAACCTCAGGATCTTCCAAACGTTGTGGATCGATCTCGGTGCCAGTTTACCCTTTTGATGAAGACCTGATACCCATTCCTGGATTTTCTGTTCCGTGAGCATATCCACGGGCAGGTTTCTGGACGGAGGTATCAAGTGCTTCTTTAGTACGTAAGGGATGTTCGCAGATGACGGTTTGCACATGATCAGGATGTTCTGCTCCCACCACGTGACCTTATTCTGAAACGATTCGCTGGGATTGGTCGCTTTATAAAGATAGGCTTCGGTATTGATGTCCATCGCTTCAAGGACCCCTCGCAGTTTACGTTTAGCCTCAGGCTTCGTCATCTCCGTCCGCAGTCCAATCAGAAATTGATTTCCTGACCCTTTTATTCTGACCAGGAACATCAGCCCAAAACCGGCCGCGGTTCATATCATCTCTTACGACAACGGATCCAACTTGACCGCTACGCCTTGTCATGGATCTCCTCGATCCTTGACTCGACGCCTCTTTATTGGATGACGATCGATTGTCAGACGAGTGTTTCGACTACGCATACCACGGAACGTTGGACGTGCGTTTCTACGCCTCCATGCCGCTTCTGAAGTTTTGGCTCACCATTGACAAACAAGTCTTGCGTGAATCTGCACAAACCGTTCCTCACGAATGAAGCGAACATAAAATGAATCTAATTTCTTCTTGATGATTGCACTAAACCTGCAAGCCCTGTGAGATCTATGAGTTGAAGAGTCGTGAGTGGGAATCTGATCTATGCAGGGGGAGGTAGACAGTGAAACAAGATCCTTGTCCAGGCTGGCTTTCGACGGTGATGCGACCGCGATGCTTTTCCACGATCCAGCGTGCGAGGGCCAAGCCGAGTCCAACACCCGGGATGCGCTTCGAGCGAGAAGGTTCCGCACGATAGAACCGATCAAAAACGTGCGGGAGTGCTGCAGAAGAGATGCCCATTCCTTTATCTTCCACACGCAAAACTGCGTGGTCATTTTCAGGTGCCACAGTGACCTTAATCTGCCCTCCGTTCCGGGGTGAACTTGATTGAGTTGTCCAATAAATTCAAGACTACGCGCTCTAGCCAACTCGAATCTCCGCAAACATGAATATGAGGTACAGCGACTGTTTTGAGTTCAATGTCCTTTGAAGCCGCTACCGGTTCCAATTGTTCCGCCAGAGAAGTCGCAAGCACAGAAAGATCGACCGTCTGTTCCGCCCAGCGAATCTCGCCCGCTTCCGCATTTGCCAAAACCAGGAGGTCATTGATCATGCGGGTCAACTTGTCGAATTCTTCCAATTGGCTGGAGAGCAATCGCCGGTAATCTTCAATAGAGTGTGCCTCCAGAAGGGCAACTTCGGTTTCCCCACGCAAAACTGTGAGCGGTGTCCGAAGCTCATGCGAGATACTGGCCGTGAATTGCTTCATCTGGGCAACGGAATTCTCCAGCCGGCCCAGCGTTTCGTTGAAAGATTGAGCCAGCTCGTCGACCTCATCTCCGGCACCGCGCAGAGGCAATCGTTGCTGCAGTTGTTCGATATCGATCTTTCGCGCCGCAACCGCCAATTCTTTCATCGGGCGCAAGGCTCTTCGCGCCATTTCCCATCCCATGAACGCCGCAACCAGAACGCCAAGCGGCGCCAGGAATAATACAGAGTGCAGAAACCCTTTGCGCGCATCATCCGCGGGCGTGAGAGGAATGCCAACACGCACTAAAAATGCGGTAGGGTTATTTTCCCGCAATCACTGAGTTGTGAAAGCGCAGCCGTTCGCGGTCCAGCTGGAGATCGGTATATTCTGCTGAATTGGCGAGAGTTCGCGCCTGGTCAGGCGTCAAGTGCACTCCCAGCAGTTCCAACTCCTGAGACTGGACCACTAACTTCCCTCCGGGTAGGCGAAAGACCTGGTAATAGCGAGTCGCCGAGTGAATGAGATAGGCCTCTTCTCGGTTGGAGGGATCCACAACGAGTTGCAGACTGCCGTCTTGGACCCGCATGGTAATTCTTGAGAAAGGCAACGCGCTCCCGAAGCTCCTCGGTCAGGTTCCTATCTACCACCAGGTTTAGCGCGTGATAGAAGAGCACGCCGAAGGCTGACAGCATAGCGGCGAGCATCACGGAGTAGAAAAGCGTGAGCCACCGCGAAGGCCAAGGGCTATCATGACGGTTCATCGGTAAGCATATAGCCAACGCCTCGAACGGTGTGGATGAGAGGGGGCGAAAATTCCCGATCAATCTTGTTTCGCAGCGAATTGATGTGTACGTCCACAACGTTGCTTACAGAATCGAAGTGAATGTCCCACACGTGCTCGATGATCATCGTGCGCGTGACGGCGCGTCGTGCGTTTCGTAACAGAAACTCCAGTAATGAGAATTCCTTCAACTTCAGGTCGACCTTTCTTCCGGCGCGTGTCACCGTGCGAGTCGCCGTGTTCATTTCTAAGTCCGACAACCTCAGAGTTGTACTTTCCTGGGCGCCGCGACGCAACAGCACTCTGATCCGCGCCGAGAGTTCGGCAAAAGCGAAGGGTTTGACGAGATAATCACTGGCACCACTGTCGAGACCTTTCACTTTGTCTTCCACGGCACCCTTGGCCGTCAAAATCAACACAGGCAAGCCCAAGTCCCGAGCACGAATTCTCTTTAGACACCTCGAGTCCTGGCAGTTTCGGGAGCATGAGATCGAGGACTATAGCGTCGTAGTTAAAATTTTCCGCTTGGTAAGCTCCCTCTTCACCATCAGACACGGCATCCACGGCGTAGCCTTCCTGCTGGAGCCCCTTTGGAATGAAATCCGCTACTTTTTCTTCGTCTTCGATGATGAGTATGCGCATCAGCGTGAGGAATCATTATCAAGAAACGTTTTCGAATTGACTCACAATTGAGAATACACTCTCTCGAAACCAAAAGCGCCAGAATGCGATTTACGTGGTAAGAAAAGTCTAGACTCGACTGTAGTGCTCCCCGCAGAGACTGGACAGCTGAATTAGATACGATTCAGGGCCTCCGCACCGGAGGCACCATGAGCAGGAAATCACGCGTAGATCGATCCCCCGAAGAGAAGTGGCAGATCATCCAGGAGGAACTTAAGAGCGGAAACATCTCGGAGACGTGTCGGCGTCATGGGATTGCTGCGAATCTGTTCTATCGCTGGAAGGATGAAGCGGAGCAGGGGGCCAAGGCAGCGCTTGGGGGGGGAAGCGCTGCCGCCGCGGAAACCGAGAAGGACCGTCGCATCCGGCAGTTGGAACGCACGCTGGGACGTTCGACACCAATTTGAAGGAAAAAGCAACTCCTTGGACTTTCTGGGTGGGACACATGATTTGCGCGGCATGCTTTGGTTCCGGAATCTTCCTATTGTTCAGGTTATTCCGACCTTGATAAATTGCGGAGCCGAAAGGTATGTGCGCGGAGGCACCCCGAAAGCATCGGAAGTTTCTATCCGCTCTCCGATGTCGGGCATTTGCCCGCTCGGTCAATGGCTCATCGCGGCTGAAGCCGCCCGTTTTGTTCCCTGCGACAATACCTGTCTTTTCGTCCGTAAGGCGGCGCGCGAAGAGCGGACCTCGAAGCGCACGCCTTCCGCTTGTTGCAGATAGGCAACGATCTCGAACAAGTTGCGGGCCTGAGGGTTGCCACGGGGACCGAGCATCCGCATCAGACTTTTCGCCGAGCGATGGGTTGCGTCGCTCAGTTTAGTAAAGCCAACTGTAGCATTGATAAAATCACGCAGTATGATCTTGCCAGTTTCCACGTCACCCGAGAGAAAGTTTTCGATTCCCTCTCGGAGAAGTGCCTTGCGGAAACCAGGATCGCGTTTGACGCGCGCCCGGATTGTTTCCTTGAAATCTCGTGTCAAAGCCATTCTAAATCACCCTCCTGCTTCTTTTCGTTGCTTGTAGTCTTGCCACCAGGCCGGTGCGGTCCTGATGTCTTCCTGCTGACGTTTCTTTGTTCCGACGCCAACAAGAATTACAAGCCGGTCGCCATCTTTGCCGAAGTAAATCCGGTAGCCTGGACCAAAATCAATCCGGTACTCATAAACGCCGGACCCAACGCCCTTGGCGCTGGAAAAATTGCCCAGTTGGATGCGTGCTAGAGCAGCTGCCACCTTGGCCGCCGCTTCTCTGTTCAGACGATCAGACCAAGTGGCAAAAGGGCTGCGTCCGCCCCGGTCAACGTCTTCGCGTACTTCGACCATAGCTAATGGTAACACATACGATACCATTGTCAAGGCTCTTTAGGCGGCCTGTGCTTCCGTTGGCTGGTGCGCCGCTTTGCCTTGTATAAAGTCGGCGGCTTTCTGTGCTTGCGAAGCGGCGGAAACAAGCAGCCGCGAATCCGACTTCAATCGTGCAATCCACGTCTTGAGATAGGCGGCTGAGTTTTCAAGAGTCTTCTGCTCGATTCCCGCGATGCCGCACAGCATGGCAGCGGTCATCTCTGCGATGAGTTCCTCCTTCGAGTAGGATTCAGAGCCAAAGGAAACCGGGTTATCGAAGTTCTCCCGGTGCAAGCGCTTAGCGTGTCCCGTGCTGTGAGCTAACTCATGAAGGCTCGGCACCTATGTCTCGACAACCACGGCGGGCGAGACGGTCAAAGCTTTTGTACCTCAACCCTTGTCTCCAGACCCACCTGTCAATCTAAGTGGACTCACT
>CAVPKZ010000027.1:0-24103 GCA_963705755.1 uncultured Acidobacteriota bacterium
TTTCAAGATAATATATCTGGGTTATTTGGTTGGGATTGCTATGTTCACCGATGGCTAATTCAACTGATACAGATGTCTCGCCTGACCCATAGGTTTGGACGATATCTTTTGCATACGCGTAAAGGTATTTTGCTGCCGTATCCAGTGTTACCTCAGCTACTTCTGTAGCTTCTAGCATAACCTCATGTAAAAAAGCAGATCCAGACGGGTTTAGGCTGGAATTGACGGCGTGACGTGGATTTGGAGACGCTTCGTCCCAAAGACGGAGTGGGCCGGACATTTTTTAGCAGCAGATTTCGACAGATTTCGAGAAGGGCGATTCGAGATCACAAAAAATATAAATCATGGCAACGACAGCTAAAACCGATTATTACGAATTGCTCGGGGTGCCGAAGAAGGCCAGCAGCAAGGACATTCGCACTGCGTTTCGCAAGCTTGCGCGCAAATACCATCCGGACCTAAATCCCGGCGACAAATCGTCGGAAGAGAAATTCAAGCAGCTGCAGGAAGCGTATGACGTACTTTCCGACGCCAAAAAACGCCAGATGTACGACCAGTACGGATTTTATAGCGATAACCTCCCGCAGGGCGGCGGACCTTCGTCGCATGGCAGCGGGGAAGATGATGATGCGCGCGTCAATTTTGATTTTGGCGGATTTGATTTTGGTGGTGGCGGCGGTTCCGGTGCGGGCCCGGCGGGGAGTGGCGGAAGTTTTCGCGATTTGTTCAGCCAGTTTTTCAAGGGCGGCCGCGGCGGCGAAATGGAACCGGAGCAGGAACCGGGCGGCGACCTGGAATACCAGGTGGAGATTGATTTCTGGGACTCCGTACGCGGCGCAGTGAAAAAACTTTCGATCACGCGCATGGACACCTGCGAAACCTGTCACGGAACTGGAGCGGTGGGCTCGCCGCAGACCTGCACTGCTTGCGGAGGGACGGGAACGATTCAGCAAGCTGCGGGGAAAATGCGCTTCAACGTGCCGTGCACCCGCTGCGGAGGCACCGGTAAATTGCGTACCATGTGCCGCACCTGCAATGGCGAAGGCCGAGTGCGACGCACGGAAACCGTCGATGTGCGCATCCCCGCCGGCGTGGCCAGCGGTGCCCGCTTGCGCGTACCGGGCAAAGGAAATGCCGGTACGATGGGAGCGCCTCCGGGAGATTTGTATTTGCGCATCCTGGTGAAGCCGCATGAATTTTTTGAACGGCGCGGCAATGATCTGTACACCAAGATTCCGGTGACCGTTCCAGAGGCAACCCTCGGCGCGAAGATTGAAGTGCCCACCATCGATGGGCGCTCGTTGGTGCGCATTCCTCCTGGAACGGATAGCGGGAAGACCCTGCGCCTGAAAGAAAAGGGCGTGCCGGGCGCTCGCAACAGCACGCGCGGCGATCAATACGCCGAAATTCAAGTAGTAGTGCCGAAGCCGACGGACGAGCGGGTCCGTAATCTGATGAAAGACCTGGAAACTTTGGACCCCGAAGATCCGCGGCAAAATCTTTTCAGCAAAGCGGGTGTGTGAGGACCATGCCGCAAAGAACAAAAAAACGAGCTAAAGCCGGTTACATGATCAGCGCAGTAGCGGAGCTTTATAAACTGCATCCGCAGACGCTGCGCTTATATGAGCGGGTGGGATTGCTGAAACCTTCACGCTCGCAGGGAAACACCCGGCTGTATACCGATTCCGATCTTGAGCGCCTGGACGTGATTTTAACTCTGGCGCGCGACATGGGCGTGAACCTCGCGGGCATCGAAATTATTCTCAACATGCGCGAAAAAATGATCGAGATGGAACGCCAGATGGGTGAATTCGCGAAGGTGGTTCAGCAGGAACTCTCGCGCGTGGCTTCACGCCCAAATGTGCCAGATACTCGTCACGCTATTGTCCGGGCCATACCACGCATAGTGCGAAGCTGACGTTTATATTTTCGCCAACCATTGTGAAAATCTAAGCCCCACCCTGCAAATCGAGGGTGGGCTTTCAATTTATGGAGCTTCAAAGCTGATGGTTAACTGACGCGAAGAGCGGTCATGGGATCTACGTGCGAAGCGCGGCGCGCTGGAATATATCCCGCCAGAATTGCGATGCCGCTCAGCATGAGAATGGTAGTTGCGAAGGTCGGCGGATCTGATGGCTCCGTGGCAAATAAAAGCGAAGCAATGGCTTTCGCTGCCATGAAGGACGCAACGGTGCCGATGGCGATTCCCACGAGCGCGAGTCGTAGAGTTCTGTAGACCACGCTGAATTGCACGCGATTGGCGGTGGCGCCGAGAGCCATACGGATGCCAATCTCTTGCGTCTGCCGCGAAACCGAGTACGAAATAACTCCATAGATGCCTAGCGAAGCCAGCACCAGCCCCAGCGCCGCAAATAAACTTACCAGCCAAACAAAAAAGCGCCGGGGAGAAACCGCGTGATCCACGATCTGCTGTATAGTGCGAAATTCGGTAGCTGCTTGGCCGGGATTTAGCTCACGAAGCGTGCTCATCACGCTGGAAGCGAGCACGTCCGGTGGGAGCTTGGTGCGCACCACCAGCTCAGCGCCGTCAGGGCTATTCTGACTCACAGACAAATACATCTGCCAGCCGGGGCGCGACTCCAGACTGCTTTCGCGAACATCGGAGACCACGCCAACGACGCGAGCTTCTTTGTCATTCACGAGTGCGATTTGCCCGACAGGATCCTCATTGGGCCACAAATAATTCGCGGCCGTTCTATTCAGCAGCACCACTGGCGCACCGTCCGGAGCGTCCGACCAGTTTAAATCGCGGCCGGCGCGAAGCTGCATGCCCATGGCTTGCAGATATCCGGGCGTGACAATGTACACGAAGGCTCCAGGGAGTTCTCCTTTGCGATAATCCTTCCCCTTTGCCGATAAGCCCCAGGCGCGATTGCGATCCAGCGGTAGATTGTCCGTGATGCCGGCAGCTTCAATGCCCGGAATAGCTTTCACGCGACTCAGCATTTGCTGCAATATCGCGCTGCGCTTCGCGGGTTTGTCTTCGTCGTTGTAGTCGACGGTTATCGCCGCTGCCCGGCTGGGTTAAAATCCCAAATCCACGTCGAGCACGTCGGAGGAAACTGCGCAACAGCAGGCCGGCCCCGACCAGAAGTACACAGGCCAAGGCAATTTCGGAAATTACGCAGAACGGAACGCAAGCGGTCGTGTTTTTTGCCGTGAGTCATGCCTGCGCCGGAATCTTTGAGGGCTTCCTGAAGATTGCCTGCTGAGATTTTGAGATTCGGAATGAGTCCGAAGAAAATCGCGGCCATTAAAGAAATGATGAGCGTCCATGCGAGAGCGCGGCCGTCAATTTGCAAGCTGCCAAGGAGTGGCAGAGCAAGGGAGCCCTGATGCGCGAGGTACACAGTGATGCCGTATGCACATCCCAGACCGAGCAAGGCTCCCGCGCTGGTCAGCAATAGGCTTTCAGTAAGCAACTGACGAATAAGCCTGGCGCGGCCTGCGCCAAGAGCGCGACGCATGGCGAATTCCTTGCTGCGCGCACTGGCGCGAGCGAGCAAAAGATTTGCAAGATTCACGCAGACGATGAGCAAGATGAGTCCCACCGCACACCACAGAACGATCAACGATCGGCGCAGCTTGCCGGTGACGTATTCCTTGAGTTCGCTAAGACGGCCGGTGTAGTCGCCGCCCCATTCCGGGTGCTTCAAGTTGAAATGAAGACGGGGAAAGATAATGTTGGCTTCGGCTTGCGCTTGCGGCAGGGTAACGCCAGGCTTGAGACGGCCAACCAGTGCAAGGGTGTTCCCCCAATCTTCCATATCGTCCAGAATGGCGGGAATGAAGAGGTCGGTCTTCGAACCTGGGGAAAAAACGGAACCGAAATCGAAGGTGGGCGGCAGGACGCCAATGACCGTTACCGGATGATTGTCGAGAGTGATGGCCTGGCCGACAATTGAGGGATTAGCGGCAAACTGACGCCGCCACAAGCCTTCGGTGAGAACGGCAACGGGGTGGGAATTTTTGAGACACTCGTCGGGAGCGAACGAGCGGCCCAGTAATGGTTGAACGCCGAGCGTGGGGAAGAAATTTCCGACCACCGTCATGGTCGTAACGGGCAGCGCATCGCCATTGCGGGCGAGCTTGGCATTATTGGCGGAAGAGAATGCGAAGTAGCCGGTGACATCCTGGAAGGAATTATTCTGATTTTTCAACTCTCCGTAGGCGTCGACGGAATAAGTCATGCTGGACAAACCAGCTCTGCCTTTGGCGCTGGTAATAAAGGTCAGTTGCTGCGGATCGTGAAAGGGAAGCGGCCGCAATAGAATGGTGTTCACCACGCTGAAGACGGCGATGTTCGCGCCGATGCCCAGGGTGAGAATCAATATCGCAATAGCCACGAAACCGCGATCGCGACGGAAAGTTCGCAGGGCGTAGCGCAAATCCTGGCTCAATTCATCGAGGGTTGGCAGAGTGCGCGCATCGCGATGCCGTTCTTTGGCTTGCTCCATTCCCCCAAAGCGGATCAGCGCCTGGCGCCGCGCTTCCTCCGGCGGCATGCCGCGCTGAAGATTTTCTTCTACGGCCAACTTGAGGTGCGCGGCCATTTCGGCGTCCAGCTCGGTGTCGAGTTCCTTGGCGCGAAATAGTGAGCGCAAACGGTTAAAAAATTCGCGCAGCCGACTTACCGGTTCATTTGTCATCGATCGACCCTTCGTGATCGGCCCTTCCTGTGTTACGACCACAGAAGCATATTTAATTTCATGTGGTAATACCACATGAACGATTGACGTAGCGCGAGGAAAAAAGTCTTCATTGGTGTCGCGGCGGCTCGTTTAAAAGGTATGGAACAGGCGCTTCCAGCGCATCGTGGCGGGATGAATCAGCACGTTGGCATAGGCAACAAATCGGTCGACGATGTGGCCCGGTTGCCATGCGCTGGGGTTCGCATCTATAGACATGTAGATCATCACCGGGGTGCCGATGAGGTATTCACGGGGAACGCAACCCCAGAAGCGGCTGTCGTAAGAATTTCCTCGATTGTCGCCCATCGCAAAATAACAATTGTCAGGCACGCGGTATGGGAAGGTGACATTTATTCTGCCGCGCTGAGAATATCCGGGTGGCGCGGGTTTGGTCGGACCTGTGGTGTAATCCTCTTCAAGTTGCTTCCCATTGATCCAAACATTCCCGTCACGCAGATCCACAACGTCGCCCGGCATGCCAATCGCGCGCTTTATCAGGTCGGTTTGATCGGGCGCGTACGGCGGCCGGAAAATTATAATTTGTTGCCGTCTGGGATTGCGCCATAGCGGAACATGCCAATTCGTGAAGGGCAGCCCGGCATCGTATCCGACTCGGCTGATGATCAAGTGGTCTCCAATCAGCAGGGTGTTTTCCATCGAGGCGGAAGGAATGACGCGCGCCTGGCCGATCGTTCCGTTGACCAATAGAAAAACGAGTCCAACCCAGAACCACGCGATAATCTCGCGGCGAATGCGCACGCTCATAGGTAAAGCGGGCTGGGGAGTCGCGCTCTTCGTTTTCGTTTTCACTTTGCACCGTCGATGAGGTTGGGAATTTTAGCATGCCAACAGCGTGAGCAGTTGGGGCCGACTAAAGTAGTTCGCTTGCCGTGACGGGGGCGTGCTCGTATGCTTGTGGCGATATGGCGATAGAAAATTGTCCGTTGTGTAGAGGGACCGGGTGGCGGCTGGAACAGCGGGTGAATGGCACGCCGGGCACGGTTGCAACTGCGTGCGACTGCGGGATGGAGGAGCGCGCTGCGCGGGTGATGGAGCATGCGCGCATACCGAAACGCTATGAGCATTGTGATTTTGAAAGTTATGTCGCGGATCTGACGGATGGGAAAACGTGGATGCCGCAGCACGCGCAGTCCATGAAGCAGGCCAAGATGTTGACGCAGGGATTTGTGCGGGATTATCCGGGTGCGGCGGAGAAAGGGCTGTTGCTGATGGGGCCGTCGGGCGTGGGCAAAACGCATCTGGCGGTGGCGGCTTTGAAAGAATTGATTCGCCGCGGTCACGGCGGGCTTTTTTGCGATTACCGGGAATTGTTGAAAGAAATTCAGGCGAGTTACAATCCGGCGAGCGAGTCGACAGAGATGAGGATTCTTGAACCGATTCGTAACGTGGAAATTCTGGTGCTGGATGATTTGGGCGCGAGCAAGCCTTCAGATTGGGTGCGCGACATCGTAGGGATCGTATTGAATGCGCGCTATAACGAGAACCGCACCACGGTGATCACCACAAACTATGTGGACAATCCGGTGTCAGAAGGCGAACCTTCGCGGCTGCCGGGTGGGCGGATGATTCCTGCGTCGCGGGAAGATACGCTGGAGCAGCGGATTGGCAGCAGAATGCGTTCGCGACTATACGAAATGTGTAGAACTGTTGAAGTAATTGCTCCGGATTTCCGCCGTGAAAAAACACAAGCGGGACGCATGTAGTTAATGAGCCGACAGTCTTCCAATCTGGCGAGTACGCTGGTTTCAAAGTTTGTGAAAGCGCCGCGGAAGGCCGTATATCGCGCTTTTCTTGACCGGGACGCGTTAGCCACGTGGCTCCCGCCGAATAACATGACGGGTTACGTGGATGTATTTGAACCGCGCGAGGGTGGCAGATTCCGAATCACGCTGACGTATCAGGACGTTGAACATTCCGTTGCCGGCAAGACCTCGCAGCATAGCGACACCGTCCGCGGAAGATTTGTGGAATTAATTCCGGATACGAAAGTTGTGGAAGTCGTTGAGTTCGAGTCGCAGAAACCGGAATTCGCAGGCGAACTGAGAATCATCGTGAGCCTCGCCGGGGTCGACGGTGGAACCCAAGTCACGATGCTTTGCTAGGACATACCGCCCGGCATCCGGCCCCGAAGACAATGAGCCGGGCTGCAAGGAATCGCTGCAAAAGTTGGCAGCGTTACTCGAGTAATGCGCGGATTTAGCTCAGTTTCTGTGACGCAATTCATTGACAGGGAGTTGAGTCGGCGAGTATGCTTTTGGCTAGGTTGCGGCGTTCCTCGTGACAATTCCAGGAGTTCTGGTCCAGGAGTTCTGGCAGTGCTTGCAGTGACGCCCGCGGCACTTTTTCCTTAGCGACCAACTGAACGGTCCACCTCCTTGCACCGCTATCCAAGTAAGGATCTCGCAAGGAATTTTTTCGACTAAACAGGGATACTTATCCCGGAGGCCTACAACCATGTTTCCCGACCACGATAACCCGGCGTCCACCACCGCAAGCGGTGCCGCTGCCGCTGCTGCACCGGAAGCGCACACCGAAACACAAGAACAGAAGAACGAAGCAACACACGAGAGTGGCTCGTCCACCGCTGCGCACAATGATGCCTCGCAGCACGGTTCGAGTTCCGAGGGAAGCAGCCAATCGGGCGACCACGCCCAGAATCGCGCGGCTGCTGTGCCGCAGGCCGATGGCGATTCGCAGAGCCCCGCCAATACATCGAGCGGGTCGACTACACAAGGTGGTTCAGGTTCGCATGGCGGTGACGGCGCAGGGGAGCACGGCGGCACTGAGTCGCACGGCGGCACTGAGTCGCACGGCGCAACTGCTCAACAAGGTAGCGGTGACCAGGGCGCAGGCGACCACGCTAGCAACAGCGGGGGGACTGCGGTCGCGGATCACGAAGCGGCGACGGCTGCGGATGAGGCGGCCGGCTCAGAAGAGATGAGCAAGTTGATGGAGCAGTACGACGAGAAGCAGGAAGCCGCGTCGCACAGCGAAATTATCGAAGTGACGGTGGTGGCCTACACGGAGCACGGCGTGGTTGTAGATACTGGACAGAAGACTGAAGGACTGATTCCCGCGGCGGAATTTTCGGAGACGGAGATTCCGCGTCCCGAGCCGAACGCCAAAATCGAAGTTCAAAGAACTGGCGAACGCAAAGACGGCTTCGAGATTTTGTCCTACCAGAAAGTTCTGCGCCGCCGGATGTGGGAGAAATTAGAGGCGGCATTCAAAGCGAAAGAAACGGTTAAGGGCAAGGTAGTAGACCGCATCAAGGGCGGACTGGTGGTGGATATCGGGGTCCGTGCGTTCCTGCCGGGCTCGCAATACGATTTGCGGCCGACCGCGAACCTGGACGATTTGATGGGCCAGGAAATGGACGTGCGTATCACCAAGCTGAACCGACGCCGCGGCAATGTGGTGGTGAGCCGACGCGCGCTGCTGGAAGAAGGTCAACTTGCGAAGCGCGCGGAGTTGATGGAATCGCTGAAGGAAGGACAGGTCGTTCACGGGCACGTGAAAAACGTGACGGAATATGGCGCGTTCGTGGACCTGGGCGGAATCGACGGGCTGCTGCACCTGACGGATTTGAGCTGGGGGCGCGTAAAGCATCCGTCCGACTTGCTGAAGCCGGATCAGGAGCTGGATGTTGTCATCCTGAAATTTGACAAGGATAAGCAACGCATCTCGCTGGGACTCAAGCAACTGATTCCCGATCCGTGGGTAAATGCGTCCGAGAAATATCCGGCGGGCGGCAAAGTGAAGGGCAAAGTAGTTGGCGTGGTCGACTACGGCGTGTTTGTGGAGCTGGAGCAAGGCATTGAGGGGCTCGTACACGTTTCGGAAATGAGTTGGAACAAGAAGCCGACCCATCCATCGAAGCTCGTGAAAGTTGGCGATGAAGTGGATGTGGTGGTGCTGGACATCAAGCCGAGTGACCGCCGCGTTTCGCTGGGCATCAAGCAGGCGCAACCCGATCCGTGGATGGTCATCGCGGAAAAGTTTCCGGTGGGCACGGTGGTAACCGGCAAGATTCGAAACATCGCGGAATTTGGCGCGTTTGTGGAAATCGAGGACGGGTTTGACGGGCTGGTACACGTTGGCGACGTGAGCTGGACCGGGCGAGTGAAAAATCCGCATGAGGTTTTCAAGAAGGGCGAAGACGTTACCGCCAAGGTTTTGAAAATTGATCCGGAAAACCGGCGGGTATCGCTGGGCATCAAGCAGGTCAACGATATCTGGGGCGACTGGTTCAAGCAGCACAAAGTGGGCCAGATCGTAAAGGGCAAGGTTTCGCGCATCGCGACGTTCGGAGCATTTGTGGAACTGGGCGAGAACATCGAAGCGCTGTGCCACAACACGGAGATTGAGGAGCACAAGCGGCGGCGCGATGAAGGACCCGCACCGATGCACCGCACCTCCACGGGGCCGCTGAAGAGCGCGGGGCCGCTGGAGCCGGGCAAGGAGTACGACTTCAAGATCGTGAAGATCAGCCCGGAAACTCGGCGCATCGGACTCAGTTACCGCGCGGCGGTGAAGCAAATTGAGCGGCGGGAGATCGATCAGTACCGGTCGACTTCGACGGGGAAATCTTCATCAACGGCGACGATTGGCGATGCCCTTAAGTCAAAGCTGGGCCGGTAGCGGTCCAGGCGCAAATATTTGACTCCAACCCAGCTGGACAATTGTATTTACGTGGGGCCTATTTTAATGATAGGAAGGGTGCACCCAGTGGGCGGCTCTCCGCTCTAACCCGTTTTTTAACACCGATTTGAGGGGCCGCAAAGCGGTCAGAAGCCCGGTGGCAGGACCTGCGCGGGGCGACGAGGTATAGGGATTATGACCAAGCATCCGACATTGACGAAGGCCGACCTGATCGAAGAGGTGCTGCGTATCTCGGAACTTCCGCGCAAGGAGTCCGAGACGATTGTGGAGACGATTTTCGAGAGCATCATTGAGGCCCTGCAAAAGGGCGACAAGATCGAGATCCGCGGATTTGGAAGCTTTCGGACGCGGCAACGGCGCGGGCGCATCGGGCGCAACCCCAAGACGGGCGCCAAAGTGGATGTGCCGCCCAAGAAGATTCCGTTCTTCAAGCCTAGTAAAGAATTGAAGGATTTTGTGAACAACTCGGAAGGCGACGCCACTGAGGCCGGCGCTTCCGCTGCTGCGGCGACGCCGGCGAACTCGGCGTCTGGCGACGCGACTCGTTCCTGACACGCCTCTCAATTTAATTCTGAATAAAACACTGGGTAGCGCTGCGCGCGGCGTGAATGGATTGTGCGTTATGCTGTGCGAGCGTCTTTTTCTTTGAGGATGCCTGATGGACTATGTGTGGTCGCCCTGGCGCTACAAATACATCGCACAAGCAAACGATGACAAACAGCCTGAGTGCATTTTCTGTGATGCTTTGGCGCGGAACGATGACGTTGCGGCGCTGATCGTGTATCGCGGCGAAAAAATGTTCGTGATCCTGAATCGCTATCCCTACACATCGGGGCACGTGATGATCGTGCCGTACGCGCATGTCGCGCAACTGGCATTGTGCGATGCGGAGACGTTGGCGGAGATGATGCTAGTGGCGCAGCGGGTTGAGAAGGCTTTTGTTGCGGACTACAAACCCGATGGGATGAATATTGGCATGAACCTGGGTAAAGCTGCCGGCGCGGGTGTTGCCGGGCACTTGCATTTACATGTGCTGCCACGGTGGTTTGGCGACACAAATTTCATGACCGTGACCGGCGAGACGCGTGTGCATCCGGAAGATTTGCATAAGACTTTTGAGCGCATGCGGAAAGCTTTGAATACGAGTTCAGGGGCGTAAACGCGGAGAGAAGAACGAGTGGATCTTCAGCTGACTGAGGAGCAGTTGCTCCTGCAAAAAAGCGTGCGCGAATTCGCGGAGACGGAAGTGCGGCCGTTCGCGAAAGAATTGGACGAGACTGGGCATTTCCCACGAGAAATATTTAAGAAGGCAGCGGGATTGGGGCTGACTGGAATCGCCTTGCCAGAAAGTGAAGGCGGGGCGGGATTCGATCATGTCGCGTATACCATCGTGATTGAGGAGATTTCGCGGTGCTGCGCGTCTACCGGCGTGATTTTGTCGGTGCAAAATTCGTTGTACTGCGATCCGATCCACCGATTTGGCACGGCTGAACAGAAAGAGAAATTTCTTCTGCCGTTCGCCCGCGGAGAAAAAATCGGGATGCTATGCGTTGACGGAGCCGCAGGCTGGTTCAAATGCCGCGGCGTTGCAAACGAAAGCGGTGGTCACGGGCGACAGCTACATTGTGAACGGTACGAAAGCGTGGATCACCAATGGGGGCGCGGCGGATGCGGCCATCGTGTACGTGAATACCGATCCGGCCAAGGGAGAGAAAGGCATCACCGCGCTGGTTATTGAGAAGGGGAACGCCGGGATTTCAGGTGGGGAAGGAAGAAAAAAAATTAGGGATCAGCGCTACCGCTTGCAGCGAGTTAGTGTTTTCCGATTGCAATGTGCCGGCAGCAAATCGCATCGGCAATGAAGGCGAAGGATATAAAGTGGCGCTGTCGACGTTGGATGGCGGAAGAATTGGCATCGCTGCACAGGCGACCGGGATTGCGCAGGGTGCGTTTGAAGCGGCTTTGAAATATTCCCAGGAGCGCATGGCGTTCGGGAATCCGATTTCGCAATTTCAAGCCATACAATTCATGCTGGCGGATATGGCGACGGAGATTGATGCCGCGCGATTGTTGATTCGCAAAGCGGCGTGGAAGCAGGACAGTGGGGCGAGGTTCAGCATGGAGGCCGCGGTCGCCAAATTATTTGCCAGCGAAATGGCTACGCGGGTTACGCACAAGGCCATTCAGATTCATGGCGGGAACGGTTATAGCCGCGAGTACCCGGTGGAGCGGAATTATCGTGACGCGCGAATTACGGAGATTTATGAGGGCACGAGCGAAATTCAGCGATTGGTGATTGCCTCATGGGTGTTGAGATCTGGAGACTAGAGGCTGGAAGATAGAAGCCGGAAAATGTCGGCGCGCCGACATTTCAAGTGATACTTTAGATATTCAGTAACTATAACATTATAGTAATATTGCTGGCGTTTGAATCGTGCACGTTCGAATGATTTCAGAAATTGTCGGCGGCGTCGTTCGAATGGCGAAGGTCCATCGGAGATTTCCACGCGAGATTGGTGTACAAGGAAAAAACGCTTTGGCCAGGGAAGTTGGCCTTGGAGTGTCGGTCATAAACTTTGAGTCGTAGTATTCTGAACACGTGTTGGAACTGGATTTTTCCCTCGCTTTTGATGCCGCTGCAGATGAGGAATTCTTTTCCCGCATTACCGTCGAAACCTGCCGGTTTGCCTGGTGGAATTAAAAGATGCAAATGCTGAGCCTCTTCTGATTCGCACGCAGGATTTGCGCGCAGACTGCAACGGCTGCTCGTCCGCCCGATCCGGCAAGTAAACGGCTGAATCTGCGGTCGCTTGCACGCGGTGTGCGATACAGGGCGGTGGGTTCCACGTTCGAACAGAGCCTCACGTATTACCAGCACGCTAAAAAACTTTTTCCGCAACGCTTTCGCGATTTGTTGCGCATGCGTCCCCCGCGGTGCTCAAGGTGAGCCTCCGGAATGCGTATCCGCGGTGTTACGTGACGCGGCATATTTCGGTGGACAGTTCGGGAGTGCCGACCGCCGGAAGTTATTACGGGCCCTTTCCTTCGCGCGGGGCCGCGCTGTCGTTTGCGAATCGCGCTCTGGATTTTTTCAAGATGCGGCGCTGCCAGATAAAAATCCGGCGAGATCCTACGTTTCCGGGCTGCCTCTATTCGGAAATGAAAATGTGCCTGGCGCCTTGCTTTGCGGGGTGCTCGAAAGAGGAGTACGACGCGGAGGTACAGCGGTTTGTGAAGTTTCTGGAATCCAGCGGCGAGTCGCTGCGCTGTACATTTGAGAGTGAACGCGAGCGTGCCAGTGATGACCTGGACTTCGAGCGCGCGGCAACGCTGCATAAAAAAGTCGAGAAGCTGGACGAGGTATTGCGCGGGCGGCCCGATCTGGCCCGGCGAATTCAGGCGTTGGACGCGGTGATTTTGCAACGCGGCGCGGGCGACCAGGTTGTCGCGGCTTATCGAGTGCAAGGCGGCAGGCTTTGCGAGCCGTTTTTTCTGCCATTTGGGGAAATTGCCAGCCAGCCGCGGTCTGCCGAACAAATTTTTCGGAACTATCTCGACCCGGTCGCCGATTCGGCCGTTGCCCCGCAATCGGCGGTGGCTTTGCCGAATGTGGTTGAACAAGCGGGCGCTGCGCAGATGATTGAACAATTGCCGCTGTCCAAAGGCGAGTTGAGCGAACATTTGTGGCTGGTGGCGCGTTGGTTTTACAGCAACCCGCGAGTCGGCGAGATTTTTTTTCGCGAGAAGAATGATTGGCCGTACCGAGGATCTGCGGGCTTGTTCGCGGTTGCTGGCTCCCCCGGAAGTACTGAAGGAGCCCAGTGGGAATTCATGAAGCGGCTGGCCTGTTATACTTCGCGTTTATGCGAACCAAATTAACAGAGAGTGAGAAATTGCGAGCACAACGATGACAACATTTGCCACGCCCGGAGGGACACGCCGTTTTGCCGCACGATTTCCCAAGGCCGCCGAGGGCCACTCTCTGAGAAGCGCAGAGACTGGCGGTTTCGTCGCTGGGAAATCGGGACGTATTTGGTAATTAGACGAAAGACGGACCGGGGTTATACGGCGGCAATCATCGAGGCGGCACAAGGTGGCATCAACGTGATTGATGCGCGCCATCAATTACAGGTTTCAGCGTAGTGAACGCAGCATTGGAGCGGCGCTGGCGGAGTTAGAAACCAAGGGCATCGCTCGTGACGAACTGATCTTTATGCACCAAGGCCGGTTACCTGACGCCGGATGGCGATATGCCCAGCGATCCGAATGAATATTTCTTCCGAGAATACATTCAGCCGGGCGTGCTGGGCGCGAAAGATATCGTCGGCGGCGGGCATTGCATGACGCCGTGCTTCCTGAAAAATCAATTGGGGCGCAGCCTACGTAACATGCGCGTGGATTGCGTGGATGTATTTTATTTGCACAATCCCGAATCGCAGCTTGGAGAGGTCCCGAAGGCGGATTTTCTGGAGCGCATCAGGGCCGCTTTCACGTTTCTGGAGTCCGCGGTGGTCGCTGGAGAGATTCAATATTACGGCGGCTACGTGGAATGCTTTTCGGCAGGAAGCGAGTGCCGGCGACTCCATGCAACTCGCGGAACTGGTGCAGATCGCGCAGGAAATTGCGGGCGGGCGGCATCGTTTCCGGTTTATGCAGACTGCCTTTTAATCTGGGAATGACGGAAGCGCTGACGCTGGGAAATCAAACCGTCGCGGGACGCAAGCGCACGATAACAGAAGCCGCGGATGAGCTGGATATCACGCTGATCGCCAGCGCTTCTTTGCTGCAGGGACAAGTGGCGCGCAACCTGCCTGGATTTGTGGCTGATGCGTTTGGTTTAGAGAATGATGCGGAGAGAGCGTTGCAATTTGTGCGCTCGGCGCCGGGGATTACCATTGCACTGGTGGGCATGTCACGGCCGGAACATGCGCGAGCGAATACGCGGCTGCTGGGTGTGCCAACCGCGACCGTGGATCAGTTCAGCAAACTTTTCGCTCGTGGCGAAAGCGCTTAACAGTGTGAGCCGATTTTATTTTTTGAGCGCGGGCACTTGTTTGGTTAGCCAGGTGGTGATGGCTTGATCTACTTCGCTTAATTTGCCGGTGAAAAAATGGTCGACGCCTTCCACGATCACCAGGCGATTTTCCCCCGGCAATGATGGCACTAATTCTTTTATCTTGCGGACGTCACCGTGTTCGTCATTGCCGCCATGTACGAACAGCTTAGGCTTAGGGCATTCGAATAAGAACGATATGTCGGAATTGTTTACCGGGAGACCCAGCGCCATTAATTGCGTTACTTCTGGAGCTTGGCATCCCGCGCGAAGGCCTATGACAGAGCCGAAGCTAAATCCCGCGACCAGCAAGGACACACCGGGAAATTCGGCGATGAGAAATTGCAATGCGGTGTGAACGTCATCGCGCTCACCGACGCCGCGGTCGTGAACTCCCTCACTGAGGCCGGCGCCACGAAAATTGAGACGCAGGACTGGAACGCCGAGCGCGTCGATGGATTTGGCGACCTGAAAAACCACCTTGTTGTGCATAGTGCCGCCGAAAAGCGGATGGGGATGACAGACAACCGCGGCAATGGCGGGCGGAATGGGATTGCGGGGAGTCCAAAGGACGGCTTCCAGGCGTCCCACCGGCCCGGAAAGAAAAAGATTTCGTGAATCGTGGTGCTGGCTCATTTATCGGACTGCGAAATCATCGCTGTAAATTAGAGCGTATTCAGGAAATATTGTCACTGTTGAGGGTAGGAGCACTGAACAAGCGTGTCCTAAGTACTAAGCGACCCGGTGTCTTTCAGTACTTCTGGTAAGTAAAATTTCGACGTTCGCGCACGCGGACAGAGAACGCTGTACCCGGTACTAAAGTGCTACATAGATCGTCGGAGCGAAATACCGCGTTTTTCGCGTTGCAGTTTGCGAGTGGCGGTGTTAGCGTTCCTGCATTCCAGCCCAAGCTGAGGAGCTTTATGAATAGTGCTGCGGACCGCCGCGAAGCTCGCCGATTTAACATGCACCTGCCACTCAGCATTCTCCCGTGGGAGCAGAAGGGTAAGGAATTGCCTGTGGACATGCGGGATGTGAGTTACCGGGGCCTGTACTTTTTTGCTGGAGAAAAATTTGAAGCGGGCCGCGAGATTGCTTTTATTATTACCCTGCCGAAAGACATGCTGAAGTCATCGGACGTGAAGATACGGTGCCGTGGCATGGTGGTGCGCGTCGATGAGGGCGAAGGGAAGACGGGCATCGCCGCAAAGATTGATCGTTACGAGTTTATTGCCTGTAGCGCAGCAGCTTAAATTCCCCCCCGGTCAAAAAGCTTTCTCGATTCATAAATTCATCCCCGCTACGAGTACAATCGTTTTGATCTACGTTGGAGGGGATTTATGTACCACTACGACGCCAAGCTGGCACTGGAAGAACTGCAAGAAGACGCGCTGCTGCCGCACCCGGTGAAACTGCGGGACATGATTTTACGCACGAAATTGGGACCGACCGAAGCGCAAGCGTTGAACCAGGAATTTCAAACTTACCTGACGCGTTTTGGCGAGCTGCAAAAGACGGCGCGCAGCGTGCTGGAAAAGCTTGCCGCGGGCCAGCGCAAAGCCTCCTGATGCCATAATATAGGTTCAGATATGCGACGGAACACGCTGCTGATCGATGCGGATGACACGCTGTGGGAAAATAATGTCTTTTTTGAAAAGCTGATTGAGGATTTCATCAGCCTGGTGGAGTCCTGCGGCTACACCCGCGCTTATATTCGTCATATTTTGAATGAGACGGAGCGAAAAAATATCCGCCAGTACGGCTATGGGGTGCGGTGCTTTGGTCGCTCCCTGGAAGAAACCTATCTGAAGCTGGCAGAACAAATGGCGGTCCGCCAAACGGTGGCGACTATTAAAGAGCGGGTGCTGGAATTGGAGCGCACGCCGCCAAAAATTATGGATGGCGTGCCGGAAACACTGGCGTATCTTGCGGAGCGGCACCGCTTGATTTTGTTCAGCAAAGGCGAGGCCGCGGAACAAGCGGCGAAGGTGGAGCGTTCCGGGCTGCAGGGATTTTTTGAATTTATCGAGATTGTGCCGGAAAAGGACCATGAAACTTATGGGAAGTTGGTGCACAAGCACAAAATTGTGAAGTCCCAAGGATGGATGATCGGGAACAGCCCGCGCAGCGATATTAATCCGGCCATGAAGATTGGATTGAATGCGGTGTATATCCCGCACCAGGATACCTGGCAACTGGAGCATGAGCCGGTGGTGGCGGGCGCGGGGAAATTGGTGATCCTGCCGGCGTTCCGCGAATTGCGGACACATTTCTAAAGCGTCCCAGCAGCTGACATTTCGATTCAGATACATTCAGACGTTCTGGTGCCTGAACCGCTGCTGCCCAAATTGGACGTTGAAGTCTGTCGTGAGCGCTTGCAATCTCTTTGATTGAGAATTTCTGGGAGGTATGAATGGCCACCGCAACATCGAGTCCTACGCAAACCAACTGGCGTGATGAATGGTCTGAATTTGAAGACGCAACTTACCTTAATGTGGCGGGCAACGCGCCGATGCCGAAGGCCTCATTGAAGGCCGCGCAAGGCGCAATTGAATGGAAGAAATTTCCGCAACGTGTACCCGACGAGGCTTATTTCGATGTGCCGAACCGCATTCGCGCTTCGATTGCGCAATTGATTGGGGCGCGCGCGGAGGAGATCGCGCTGACTACGGGTGCAAGCACCGGGATGGCCTCGGTGGCTTACGGGTTGAGTTGGAAACCGGGCGACGAAGTCATCACTGCGCAAGGCGAGTTTCCTTTGCAATACACGACCTGGAGGCCGATGGAGAAGCGCGAGGGCATTACGCTGAAAATCGTCGCGCCCAGCGACCGGTTTATCAGCGCAGACGATTTGATTGCGGCGCTGTCGCCGAAGACGAGATTGGTGTCGGTCAGCATGGTGCGATTTGATGACGGATCGATGATCGAGGCGGCGCGACTGGCGGCGGCATGTCACGCGCAAGGCACGCTGTTGCTGCTGGACGCGAGCCAGTGTTGCGGCGCTACTCCGATGAACGTGACGGAACTGGGCGCCGATTTTATCGTGTGCGCGGGTTACAAATGGCTGCTGAGCCCGTACGGCACGGGATTTTTCTGGGCGAAGAGCGAGCACATAGCCAACATGAGGCCGGGTCCATTTTATTGGACGGCGGCGGAAGGCGCGAGTCACTTTGCCTCCATGGTAATGCCAAATCCCAAGATGGCGGCGGGTGCGCGGCGTTGGGATTCGGCGGAGACTGCGAGCTACTTTAATTTGTCGGCGATGGTGGTGTCGTTGGAGTTGGTGCTGCGAATCAAGCCCGAAACAGTAGAGGCGCATAATCGCGGGCTGATGGAGTTGATGTTTGAGCGCTTGCCGAAAGATCGTTGCGTTCCGGCGAGCCCGCTTGATCCGGCGCGGCGCGGGCCGTATGCGTGTTTTGCTGCGCGGACGGCGGAAAAGACCACGGCGTTATACGAGAAGCTGCGGGCGAATAATGTGTTCGTGAGCTTGCGCGAGGGGAATTTGCGCATATCGCCGCATTTGTTTAACACCGAACGCGATATCGATAAGTTGATTGCGGTGGTTACTGCGTGATGATCGGCGCTCCCGCGAAAAAATGAAGGCGCGGCTAGTTGTCGTTGCTGGGGGCGCGAAATGGGATGTGCACGATGGCTTCGAGGTCGACGGGCGTGCCTTGGCGCGTTGCAGGCCTGAATTTCCATTGAGTTAAGGCTTCCATGGCATTGGCGTCGAGCTGCTGATCGATACCGCGAACGAGTTCGACGCTGTCGACAGAGCCGTCAGCGCGAATTACGGCGTACAGCACAACCTCTCCTTCGACATGTTCGTTGATTAGCGTTGGCGGATATCTAGGATCGCTCTTTCTGATGGGCGACGGGCCCGAGAGGTCGGCCGACGTTACGTGCGGCGCGGAACTCGACGAGCGCAGTTCCGAGAAATTCAGGATCCAACTTCCCGTCGCGCTGTTGAGGTTCGGCATGTTGACCAGCATGGTGTAGATCTTTTTCGCAGCGAAAACTTGTTCGGGTTTTGCGCCGGGCGGAAGAGCGGCAAAATTTGGCGGGCCGGTGCGTTCCGGCGCGTCGTCGATGCGCGCGCGCGGATCTATTTTAGTGAGCAGCCGGTGAGGCGCGGGTGCGTCAATCTTGGGCTGCGGGTTGACGGATAGACCGGACATGCTTTTGGTGTGGGATTGCCGCCGCTGATGCTTATGGTGGTTGAGTTTGTTCCGACGATATTTCCCGAAGCGGAGCCGCCGAGGCTTTCATTCGTGCCGCCGACGCCGCCGTTATTCTTTTCGTTGGGCAAAGTTTTGCCGCCAAGGACGCCGGGTTGTTTGCCCTCAGGAGAGATGGCTACGCGTGCGGCGAGATTTCCTTGCGGTGGCGTGGCGGGTGCAACGGGCCCAGGCGTTGCGGAAAGCGCGATAAGGGTGGAAGCGTTGGGGTTCATGTAGTTTTGCCGCGCGAATTCGGGCGCAGGTCCGGCGTCGGTGGATGACGCCTGGTGTCGTGCAATGCGAGGTGCGGCGCCGGCATTCAACTCCAACTTGGGACGAGCAGGTGCGTTCGAATTTACGTCTAGCGTGATTTCCGCGGGAGGGCCGTCAGTCACCGGAACATCAGGCAAGGGCGCAGCTTTCACAGTCGCCCGGCGGTGTTCGCGTGGATGAAGCTGAGCGAGCATTTGTTCGGTGATTTCCATGCGTGGCTTCGCGGGGATGGCATTCTGCTGCAACAAGACAATATTTGGCAGGCTGGGAAGAATTTTTGGCGGGCTGTTCGGAGCGGCGGTGTTGACCAAAGTTTGGCGCGGGTGGGTTGGCGCGACGGGGTCGGTGAAAATGCGCTGGCGGGGATGGAATGCTTCGGCGCCTTCGCGCGCCAGGGGTTTGGCCACGTCGCCGCGCGGGCTGGGAATTGCGCGCGCTGGTGTCGGTGCGGAGGAAAGTTTCAGCAGCGGAAAGTCATTGATTGGGCCGGACCAGGTAAGCTGGAAATTCTCAAACGCAGGATTTTTGCGCGGGGTTGCTGGTAGATCGGGCCAGGGTGCCAGCAGAAAAACGATGTGCCACAGGGCGGCTGCGATTACGGCGGCGCGTGGGATGCGGCCTTCGACCGAGCAATCCCTAAAAACATTTCTGCTTACAAACTTTTTTCCTGGAGTGGGGCCAGTGACGAGCGCGTGAATGCTGCTTCCGAGACCTTGGTGGAAACTGTTCCAGCGGATTTCGAACTGCGGGCCGTGGTCGATGGGGATAGATCAGGCGCAGCAAGGGCGCGTTGCTGTCCCAAAAGACTCAATGAACTGCTGGCTTGGCCAAATGACATGCGGTCTCGATTATAGCGTGCTGATTGCGGTAAATTTTGCGAGTTCGTTTCGGAACTTTGTTTGACAACTCTACTTTGCAAGAGCGAATAGAGTCAAAAGCCCCACCCGCCACGGCGGGAAAACCCTAAAAATCGAGGGTGGGGCACCGTCCGCGTTTTTGAGTGCTTGCTGCATCACGAATAGACGTCTGCCGATCGTCTGACGTTGCGGAGATAGATGTGTGGGCGGCGCTACGGGTTATCCGCGTGCGCGATTGATTGGATGGCTTGCTCGCGGCGATAGAAACTTCAGGGCGGCGTCGCCTTGGCGGAGGAGGCGGACGCGTTTGAGAGTGCCGACAGGATTCGGCGAGATCAAAGGTCTTGTGATGCTCGACGATGACGATTCCAGCCTGCGCGAGAAGATGGTGAGACGCCGATTTTTTGAAGTACCCGTGAATAATCGGCGGTGGCGGCGTAGGGTGGATCGATGAAGATGTAATCGTAAGGCGAGATCGCCGAGTTTTACTTTTGCTTCCAGAGTTTCTAGGCCCCGGATGGCGTCCGCAGCAGATCACCGTCACTCCGGAGTGCACTATTAGAGCGGCTAGATTTTTGCGAATGAGCGCGGCGCTGGGTGCGTGATTTTCGATGAAGGTAACGTCGTCAGCGCCACGGCTCAAAGCTTCGATTCCAACCGCACCGGTTCCGGCGAACACATCAAGGAAGCGTGAGTCCTGAATTCCTGAGCCCAGCACGTTGAAAAGCGTTTCGCGAAGCGGTCGCTGGTGGGGCGCAGCGCGAGGCCTTTAAGGCTCTTCAGAATGCGGCTGCGGTAGATTCCGGCGATGATGCGCATATGGATTTGAAGAGAGAAAGTGGGCGGATGTAGCTTAGCAAAATTCTCGGACACGAATACCCAGATGGGCCACGCTAGCCGAACCGAGCGAAGTTCAAAAGATACTCCGATAAACAATTGCAGGCTAGCCGATGCGGGCGAGATGGTAGCGGCGTTGCCAGTGCTCAGGGAGCGATCGCAGCACCGCGCGGACTCCGGCGGCTCGCTCGGGATCATCGGCGAGCGCGAAGGCTTCGCGGCGGGCGAGTTCGAGAATTCTTGATCGCGCAACGGGTTCGCGATGTGAAAGCCCATGTCGCCGGATTGACGGCGTGCCGAAAAATTCGCCAGGGCCACGAAGGAGGAGATCCGGTTTCAGCGATTTCAAACCGTTAGCGGTTCGCACCATCGTGTCGAGGCGGGCCCGCGATTCCTCGGTTAAGTACGGCGGGGCCAACAAAATGCAGTGAGACTTGGCGGCGCCACGGCCGATGCGGCCGCGGAATTGATGAAGTTGCGAGAGTCCAAAGCGCTCGGCATGCTCGATGACCATGACGGTGGCATTGGGAACGTCGACGCCGACTTCGACAACCGTGGTGGCTACCAGGATTTGGACTTCGTTTTTGCGGAACCGCTGCATGACGGATTCTTTTTCTTCGCTGGAAAGCCGGCCGTGCAAAAGCCGAGTTTAAGCTTGGGAAAAACTTCGCGGGAGAGGCGTTCGAATTCCTCGATAGCGGCTTTCAACTCGAGTTTGATTCTTCGATCACCGGATAGACGATGTAGGCCTGATGACCGGCAACAACTTCGCTGCGGAGAAATTCCCATACACCGGGAAGATGCGGCTCGGTGGTCATGCGTGTATCGATGGGCGTGCGGCCGGGAGGAAGCTCGTCGATAATGGAGACATCGAGATCGCCGTACAGGGTGAGAGAAAGGGTGCGAGGAATCGGCGTGGCGGTCAGCACCAAGACGTGCGGCGCGTGGCCATGGGCGAAGGATTTATCCATGAGGCGTTTGCGCTGCAATACGCCAAAGCGGTGCTGCTCATCGACGGCCACGAAACCGAGGCGCGCGAACTCCACTTTGTCTTCGATTAGAGCGTGCGTGCCGATGACTAGTTTGGCTTCTCCGGTGCGAATACTTTCGAGGACGGCGGTTTTGTCGCGAAACTTGAGTCCGCTGATCAACAATTCAACGCGATAACCGGCGGGGGCAAGAATTCTTTTCGCGGCGAGGTAGTGCTGCACGGAAAGAATTCAGTGGGAGCCATGAGGGCGGCCTGCAGGCCATTTTCGATGGCAATTACCGCGGCTTGCAAGAGCGATGATGGTTTTGCCGCTGCCCACGTCGCCTTGCAAAAGGCGATTCATGGGCGCAGGCTTTTCCAGATCGGCGGCAATTTCTGCTAGTACGCGTTTCTGGGCCGCGGTGGGCTTGAACGGCAAAATGCGTTTGAGGGCTTCACGAATATTGTCTTCGCGAAGGCGAAAGGCGATAGCGTTTTCCTTGCGGGTGGTCTTGCGGTCGAGGCCCAGGCTCAATTGGTAAAGAAAAAATTCTTCGAAGATCAAGCGTTGTTGCGAAGTGGAGCGAAAGGTGTTGAGGGCGTCGATGGATTCCGTCGCCGGTGGAAAATGCGTATGAATCAACGCCTCGCGCGGGAGGGATAAGAGAGGCGCGCACGCAATTCGACGGGCAGGACATCAGGGATGTTGGGATCGAGCAGATCGAGCGCGGCATAAATGCGCGCGACGAATGGCACGGGATCCAAAGGTGCCGATGGCCGCGTAGATCGGGACGATGCGGCCGACTTCGGTGGAGTCCATTTCGTCACCTGGTCATCTCCACCTGCGGATTGACCATTTCAATGCGCGCGGGACGGAGCTTGTCAATCTCGGCTTTGCCGTGAAGAATCAGCGCTTGGCCGGGTTTGAGGCGGCCCTCCAGATAGCCGCCGTGAAAAAATTTGCAGGGGAGTTGGCCGGTGGCGTCGCGCACAAGCAAATGAAAAATTGCGTCGCGTCCGCGCATGGTGCGCACCGCCTGGCCGCTCATGACCTGCACGCGAAGGGTGTAAATGCCGTTGGGCTGAATGTCTTTTACATTGGAAAAATGGATGCGGTCTTCGTAACGGAAGGGCAGGTAGGTGAGCAGGTCCTCTAGGGTGTGAATGCCGCGCTTGGCCAGCAATTCTGCTCGTTGCGGGCCAACGCCCTTGATCATGCGTACATCAGTGGTTAGAGTCTGCGTGGGCACGATGGAAAAGCGTTCGAGTTGTGAACGCCGGAGTATGATGCTGCTCCTACGATTTGCGCAGTAACGGCAAAATAACTCCATCTTTTATACCATTATGAGTAGACGGCGCTGCGATAAGCCACTGTAGAGGCGAAACTTGCACTGATTTCGTGCGTATTCTAGAGTGATGGCGCGGCGCATTTATCAAAGGAAGCGTTTCAATTTGTAGCTAGAGCCAAAATTCACCTGCAATTACGGCGCGTGGGGTAGCCCTCATTATCCAGAAATTTGAATTGCTCCTGCGAAATCGAATGGATGAGACATTAGATACTGGAGCAAGCTCGTGGAGGTTTCGTGTCGACTGACCGTTTAACGTCTGCGAACAAACTTGCGTTACTGCTGTGGGTGGTGGCCGGAATTGCCGGCGCATTGTTTGCGTATAAATATTATTTCCGCGCGTTTCCGGAAGCCTCGGTGAATTTCAAGGTGTCGCGTGCGGAAGTTTTAGCACGCGCAAAAGAGTTTTTGGCGAGTGAAGGCCAGGACGCCGCAAGCTACCAGTCCGCCATCGTTTTCAACGTAGACGACAACGCGAAAACATATCTGGAACGGGAAACCGGGCTGGAGCAAGCCAACCGGCTGATGTCTTCGGAACTGAATATCTGGTATTGGGATGTGCGTTTTTCAAGCCGCTACAGGAAGAGGAATTTCACGTACGAGTGAGTCACCGCGGGCCAAGTGGTGGGCTACGAGCATCACGTGGAAGAAGCGAGAGCGGGTGCGACGTTGTCGCGAGCCGCTGCGCAATTTGACGCTGAAAATTTTATTGAAAGTAAATTGGGTATTAAATCGGACTGGGATCTTTTGCCGGAGGAAATAAATTCGGTAAAAGCCCGCTGGGGCGAGGCCGCCAACCTGATGGGCGCGGTCGTGTTCCTGGCCAGCCGGGCCGCGGACTACGTTAACGGCCAGGTGCTCGTGGTCGACGGCGGCTACCTGGTCCGCTGAGTGATGCCACGGGAAGTGTAGAAATCGAGGCATGACCTCATCCCGATCTCCGCGCAGCCGCCACTCGATCGTCGCGGCGATGACCGAACTTCTCGGACCCGACGCCGTCGAGACCGGTGACGAGCAGCTCAAGGCGGCCAGCGTCGACCGGTTCAAGAAGTACACCGCGGTGCACGGCATCTACGACGGGCCCATCCCGGCCGCCATCGTCTACCCCGCATCGACCGCGGAGGTGGCCGCGATCCTCCGTTTCGCCGA
>CAVPKZ010000028.1:0-14980 GCA_963705755.1 uncultured Acidobacteriota bacterium
CAGTGATTTTTTCGATTCTGTCAACCAAAATCTGAGAAATCGCCAATGTTCATGCGGCTATTTCTCTCATGGCAGAAATTAGTTCTCCAGCGGTACCGAGCGAGGTACGAGTAACTGCTTAGTTAGAGCTACTCGTACAAGCTTAAAAAAGCCCCAGGCGGTAGCGGTCGCTTACTGCTTATCCGACCACAAGGTGTTGTTGTTTTTCTAAACCTTTGACAAGGGGTGCGACCCGATCTGAGCCGCGCCCGGTGCCGTCAACTAAACTGAACTGTCCGGTAACCCGACAAATTGTTAGCGCCAGTTTAAAAGGGATCCACTTTCGCCGGTTTGAGGGTGGGCCAGAGAGAGCGGCGCCGAGCTCGGAACACACCCATGCGCTGGCTGTTGCGTAAGAGCAAGCAGTCTTGGAGTCGAGTTTTTTCCCCGCGACATGGATCTTCACTTCATGAGCGATCCTCCCGCGCCGTCTGCAGGAGCAGGAGTTGTAGAACACCGGCTGTGCTTGGTGTCCATCTTGACCGACTCGATGACCAGGTACAGTTTGTCCGCACTGTTGACCTTTCCCGACACGCAGTAGTATTGGCCTGACGTGATTTGTTGGGATTTGGTGAAGTCATACAGGCGGTAGACCCGGTGGGTAGAGTGATCTTGCATGAGGAACACGACACAGGTTGGGTATTCTGTCCGCGAGAGCAAGAGCAGATGATTGGCGCTGAAGTTGAACATGGGAGTAAATTCCAAGACCAGAGAGCGGGAGTGTCAGCCAGGGTCTGGTCCAGATGCTGGCTCATGGTCGTCAGGTTCAGTTGATTCAGTTTCTGTTGGAGAGAGGTCATCGGCGTTCCTTTTCGAGCGAAGGATGAAAGTGTCGTAATCGGCCAGCGACAGCGGATCGGTGATCAGTTCGTTCAACTCCGGGATCTTTGAACCGCAGTGGCGGCTGGACCTCGCGCCGCAGAGCTTTGCTGGCTGAGGATGTTGGCGATGTAATCGGCGCCGAAAGCACCTGCCGCGTGAGCTTTGCCAACCGCAGCGGCGACCGCTTCCGGTCCGTAGTCACGAATCAGGGCGAGCAGTTCTCTCACCTGCCGTGGGGAGGCAGCGATCGGTGTCCGCCAAGCGCCGTAGATAGATTTCCGAAGCTGGACCCAGCAAGCTGATCAATCGTTGTTGTGCTGCCGACCGCTCGGCCGCGGCCCGTTGTTCGAAGAGTTCTTTTTGAAAACGTTCAGCGCCAAGCACCTGCCCGCGTCGCCAGCAACGAGGATAGGAGACGATTCTTTGCTGCTGATCGTAGATGGTGAGCGAGGAGGCATCTGCTTTGATGGTGAGATGGCGGCCCACATAGCGTGGCGGCACGCAGTAGCGATTGCCGTCGAACGATAGCCGGAGATCTTTATGAACCAGAGCCTCACTGGTGTCGCGATAGTCGGGGGTAATTACCGGCAAGGAGTGCAGTGCTTCCAGCTGAAAGCGTCTCGAGGAGTCTGGCCGGTTTCACGATGACGGCGCTGGTTGGCAACTTCGTTGAGCCATTGGAGCGCTTGCCAGTTGACGTCGGCTAAGTCGGTGAACGTGCGCAGTGGCCAGAAGCTCGTTCTGGCATAACCGATGGCTCTCTCTATTTTTCCTTTTTCCCGCGCCGCGCGCACATGGCAAGCCCGGGGAAGGAAACTATATTCGCGAGCGAAAGCCAGAAAGCGCGGATGGAAACGCACCAGGTTGCCATCATGTTCGGCGACGGCGGTCGCCAGATTGTCGAACCACAGCTCGCGTGCGATGCCACCCATGAACCTGAACGCGTGGATATGACAGCGAACGAACGTTTCGAAACTCTGGCTGTGGGTGAATTCCAGATACAGCTTGCGGCTGTGACATTCCACCAGACAGAAGGCGTAGAGTTTTCGTGCATGCCCCTGATAGGAAAGCGCGTCGAAATGTCCCCAGTCGACTTCGAAGCGTTCTCCAGGTCCCGGTTCCATGCGCACGTAGGCGCGCGGGGCGCTGGCCAGTGCGCGCACTCCGTGCAAGTACTCTTTCAGAATGCTCAGACCACCGCTGAAGCCGAGCGGCCGGAGGCGCTGTGCGATCACCGTGGCACGGGCATGCGGATCCTGCTCGAGGAACTCGGCGATAGTGGGCTTGAAGGGATCCAGCTTGCTCGAGCGCTGACGGGGAGCGGCGGTCTGCGCCGGTGCGACGATGTATTTGGCGATGGTTCTGCGCCCGATGTGCAGATGACGGGCGATTTTGCGCACCGGCCAGTGCTCGGCCCAGTGCAGGCGATGAATTTCGTTGATTTGTTCGGCGCTCAGCATGGGTCTGAGGTTGGGTATACGGGCAAGCCCACAACAAAGCCATAGGGTTGTTCTTTTCAAGCACGAGTAGGCGCCGGAGTTCTGTTGTCAAGTTGTTCGAAGATAAAGACTTGCGTGGAAGCTAAGTTGTTCTTGTCAAGATGGGCTGCCCGTGGCCCCACTATCCAAACCTCAGCAGCAGAACGCTTTAGGTCCAAAGCTAAGTTGTTCTTTTCAAGCCGCCGGATGCGGCGACTTTTGGTCCCGCCGTTGCTGGCGTTCGCGATTCCGTTCGACCGCTTCCGGATGTTGCGCGCGGTAGTGCGGAAGATAGTCGGGATGAGCCTCGCGCCACTTCTTCTGGCTGTCGTGGGCGATCTGGCGATATTCCGGATCTGCTTCGAGCTTACGTCGGTGATAGTCGGCGCGTCGCCGGCGTTGGCACTCCGGTCGGCTGCAGACGGCTTGTTGTGGACGGTAGGGCGAATGCAGAAAAGTACACTTGCAGTAGGGACAGCAGCCGTTCTGGGGCACATCGACTCCTCAGAGATCTCTGCGAGGCGAATCTCTGAGAAATAATCAAACGGCAAGCGACGTGCAAATTTTAGAAACTTATTTAGAGTTCGTACTGCGTCCTTGCCAGCGGGTTCTGGTGGATCACTGGCCCCGGCCAGCACCGGCCAGAATGGCTCCGTTTTTCACTGGCGCTGACAACAAATCAGGCACTGCCGGGCATTCAGAGAGAATGCCATTGGATAACATCTACGACATGTCCGGTAGCGCGACAAATCAGGAGTAACCAACGGCGATGGTCGCCGAGAGACTCTATCTGGTTTAAGGGAATCTCGATGATTTGCGAGGTCGCCCCTTCGCGCGTTTCAACTATCTTGCCGTCAGAGACCTCAAATCGTAACGTCCGCATTAACTTCCAAGAGCCCTCTTTCGCGCCTAAAGCGGTCATACTCACAATTGCCGCCAGAAGAATAGCCCCCGCCAGCCACCCTAACGCGTGACTCGTTGAATCGTTAATTCCGGCAGGTTCGTAAAAAGAAAAAATAAGTATGCCCGCCAGCATTCCGATTGCACCCCACGCTAAATTCGAAACGCCCGTTGGTAAGGGCTAGTCGCAGGTACCTGGTAGACGGTCATCGGTCAGCAAGTATATCTCGCACCACATAACAGACCAATTCCTGGTAAACGTTAGTGCTCTATCGGAGGCGCGTTTTCGCAAAAGCGTGAAGTCCGGCGAGGTGCTCGGCGCGCGTTCGATAGAGCCGTTTGAAGGTGGGCGCTGGCGGTTTGCGGCGGATGCGGGCTAGTGGCTGCACCGATCTAACGGCTATGGGAATTGAATCTTTTTTCGTTTGCAGCCTATTGATTTTGCCTGGCTTAGGAAATTCAGAGAAAACCGAAAATCGCAGTTAAAAGCTCTACCTTGCGGCATGACGTGAGGAGCATAGCACGCGAAGCGTCCGTCGCGCCAGCGACTACGTTCAAACGCCGTTATCGGAGAAGTCGAAATATGCCATATTGGGACGTACAACTTCTGCCGTGGCGACCATTCCGCAAATCTCCGAGTCAACGTGTCCTACAATCGTGGAGTCTTACCGCGATTTTGAACCACCCGCCAACTTTAGGCAGAATGTGGAAACACTACTACGATATGTGCCGTCGAAATATCTGATTGGCTTGAAAACTATTGTTTTGACGAATCAAGCGGGACTCGGTCGAAATAAACGCAGGCAAAAAGTTTGGAGTCGTAACCGGAAGGTGCCACTAGCAGAATCCTTGGGCTCTTACTACCGTGCAACGAAATCATCGCCTGCAACGGTCTGGCTTTACGTAGACAATATTGTGGAATCGGGAATTGGCTGGTTGGACAGAGCCCAGTGCTTCGTTACCTTGTAGTGGGTCAAGTTCTCTATCACGAAATCGGCCACCACATTCACGCGGTCCATCGGCCAGTGCATGCAGAAAAAGAAGACATTGCGGAGAATTGGAGCGGCACGCTATCCAGACGTTTCTACCGTCAGCGATATTGGTATTTGTATCCGTTCCTCTATGGTGTCGCTCGCCTAGCTTTACTGTTGCGTAAGTCCAGTTAGAAATTTGCGTCTCAAAAGCGGTCAGGTCCTGGTAAACGCCGTTCCCGTCAATGTGAAGTACTACTTTACTTCTTCGATTTCGCGACAAACCGGGCACCAGCCTCGCTGCTGCTTGCAAAATAGTCCCTATGTGATAAACACGCCTCAATGAGAAAACTTACACTTCCTGATGATGCCCCGCTCGTCGCTGACGAGAGCGAACCCGGTTTTGTCCGCTGCACCTTCTGCGAAGACTATGTAACTTTGGCCATCAGGTGCAACATTCAGTCGCATATTCAGACCAGGCAGTACTCCTGGCAGTGTGCTGAACTGGACATTGGCGGGATGTGGGTAAAATTGTGGATAAAATTGTGCGAGCCAACCATTTAGATATTTTTGATATTCCTGGTTTCCAAGGAGGGTTTGCCACGATCCATACGAGCCTTGTTCGGCATGATACGATGCCTCGGCAGTGTTGATTGTCCGTATAAATGCTGCCATCAACCCGCGTAGTGAACTCTGTCGGTCGGATATTTCGCTGCCCTTGGCCGCGTCCTGAGCAAACTGTGGTGTCAAAAATGCTCCCAATTGCAAGACTGCCATTAAACAGATCAAACGGATTCGATGCTTGGTCATGATCGCCTCTCCTTACAAAATACCTTTAGCATTTAAAGCCCGCACGTAGGGCACGTGAGCGTACACGGTGCAACCCTCATGCAGCACGTACCATAATATCTTGCACAGCAGTCGCAACCATCGTCTCCACAATCGCTGTAATACCATATGCAAGCAGCATCGCCGCAAGAAGCATCAAACTGACACGTACCAGGTATCGGACTTAACGAAAGAAAATATGTGTCGCGCTTACTCTCGATCTTTGGTGCCGGTGCTCTCTTCTTTCGCACTCCGTTCTTCCTTTGCCTTTTCTAAGCAACTCAAAATCGCTTCAACTTTTCTCCACGGCGTGAGCGATCCGTCGTCATTACGGTGAAGGTGAGCAGTCCCAAATTCGCGATGCACACCGTCTAAAATGCAGCGAAGATTACCTTGACGAGCTCGGCAATCGTGATCGTTCATCAGCCTCTTAAAACGTGCCTGGCTCTCGACTGTAATCTCCACATCGGAGCGAATGCGGACTTTTCCTCCTCTATTTACGTTCATTGCTTGCCCTCTCGCCGGAAGTAGTTGTAGCGGGGAGTTTCGGCGAAACTGCGCTCCCGCTGAATGAAGGATTTAGCTTCGGAAAATGAATAGCCGTTAAAAACAACCAACGTCAGCACCCCTGAGCACTCCGTACCGACGAGCCCTATGTATTCGTACACGAGCCGCGCCGCGCCACAAAAATAGGCCACGTCGAGAAATTTAAAGCGAGTCCAGGCCAACCGAGCCCGTTCCCGCCACGATGTGCGGCCTAAATACTCGCGCTCGATAAATTTAACCGCTGCCTTCTTGGCCCTTCTCTCTTTTTGGCCTTCTTTTAAATCTTGAAGTAAACCCTCCATTAGAATTTCACCAGGCTCTTAAACCACGATTGTGCTGGCTCTTTTTTCTCCTCAGTCGGCGCAGCGGCGGGTGCAGTTGGCGCAGCGACAGGTAACGCTGCTTGAACTGCTGCTTGAACAATCTGCTCTATTTGTGCTGGTGATACAGCTGGTGTGGGGACTACCGGTGCGACTGGGGCTGCCTGCTCCTCCGCGTCGAATAAGCGATCTACGGACCGAACTAGGCTGGAGATTTCGGCAATGCTCCGACTGTCGGCCTCGTTGATCTTGGACCGCAATTTTGCCCGGATAGAAACCAGCAATCTCTCGTTGGCCTGTAAAACCCCGGCTGTGCTTAGAATTTTTAAAACGGCTTGCTCAATTTCTGGGCGAGTCATTCCGATTTCACCTCTGGGACCTGGCTCGCCCTTTATCGATTGACCTGGGACGCCTGGGAGCCCTCTAAATTTTTCAACGTTGGCTTCGAGAAATTTGTGAACGATGGCGGCAATCTGGGCTTCGGTAGGTGGCTCGGCATCTTTTCCCGGGCGTCCTATTGGGCCTGGGACCGTACTGGCTTTGCCTTCGATTCCACGCTCCATTGGAAGAGTTAGACTCAAAACATAGACGCCGTTCGAATCGCGTTTTAACTCGGCCGCAGCTTTTTCGCCTGCGACGCCTGCGACGACTTTGCCGACCACGAACGACGGAATCGGTGCGTCCTTGCCCGCAACGCCGTCCTTTCCGTCTTTTGGCTCTCGACACACGCACGCGCCGGGGTCTCCTTTTTCTCCGCGTGGCCCAGGAATCCGCACTTTTTCCAAACACTTAATTAATACTTGCTCGACGTCGTCGACTCCGAGTCCTTTCAATCGACTGGTAATCGACGCCATTGCCGCATTCAAATCCATTGTGTCGCTTATCTGTTTGTTTCCTTCGACGGGCGTTGCCGTCTAAAAAAAATTATGAGGAAAGAGGATTGTTTGCACTTGGCTAAACTCCTCTTTCCCCGCCCATGTGTGGCATGGGATATTCGGGGAACATTAGTGGTTGGACTGTTTCCCCCGAAACTTTTTGCTTACTTATTGGTCTGACTTACGCAACTTGCCGCCGAGGATCTTCGAATCGGCTAGCTTAGTTGCGGCAGGATGCTGACGGCCGTTGTGCATCGTGTCGGACTCGGCGTGAACCTGGGGTTTATCTTTGCGTTCAAATGCGCCTTCGACTTTGGATGGCATTTCGTGCCCTTTGGCCTTATTGTGGTGCGGGCCTTCCTTCTTATCGGGTTTCTCGTGGTTTTTATTACCGACACCGAAAGCGTGTGCTCCCGACTCTTTTGTTGCTGTTTCTGATTTACTCACTTTGTTTCTCCATGCACATGCGCGGTGGAGACCACGCTTGCGCTTTTCTGCCGAATTGATTTCGGCAAAACTTTCGTGTTGCGTACGCGGCTAGAATTTCTTCCGCTTCCAACTGTGTGATTACACGTTCGCGAACCAATTTCTGTAACCGACACTTACGTCGATACCGCATAGTTCTCTCTGACATCGTTCCCTCCGATGTAGCGGTTTATTTTTATGGCTATCGTTTACTAACCGCGTCAACGGGTGGTTGAGCGCAACGATGATTAACTTGTGCAGAAAACTCCAAGCGCTTGATTCTTTGTAACGCTATTTGAAGGGCCTCTTCTAAGTACGGCAAGGCGAAGACCGTGGGCGGCACCATATGGCGTTGAATTTTTCACCGCTGGTGATTAATTCAACCTTCCTTCGATGAAAATCGGGGTTGGCCCGCCCAGCTCATCAGGGTATTCTATTCAATCTGCAAGCTTTGTACGCTGAACAGTTTTCCACCGGGTTTGGTGGGCCACTTGCACTTCAGCGAATGCACGAAGCAGGCAGATTCAAAGAGGGGAAGAAACATGCAAACCAAGAAATCTACGTCAAAACCAGCGGCAAAGAAGTCGAAGCGCTTACAAAAGGGCAAGGTTTTACAACGTACCAAGCCGTTGGCGGTGAACGCTTACGTCATCATAGGCGGCCGTCCGGGGCCTTCGACGAGTAAGGCCGGGGCCATTTAGAGGTCTAAGGAGCTTGCTGCAAGCCGGAGGCAAGGCAAACAAAAACAGCCGCGAAGTGCTGCGCCGGCAAGGGCAGCGAGATGTGCGCCAGGAAGGGCGGCGACTGCTGCGGGGACGCGATGGCCTGCAACAGCAAGGATGGAAAAGAATGCTGTTCCGGGCCCAACTCCGTAAGCAGCGACACTAATTGCGGCTCAGGCATAAATTTAACCTTCGAATATATCTCGTTGGTGTTGCGGTTTGCCTCCAAATCTGCCATTTCTACTTCGAGTTGCAGTTCTGACGGACAGTTCAACGTGCCGTATTTGGCTAGCCCCATCTCAGGCGTTGATGGCTCCCACTGCAATACTCCATGCAGAAAGGCGGCCTTGTTCCATTTGTAGCGATGCTCGATCATTCGATCTCCCAACAAGAATTTTATTCTCTTCAAAGCCGAATACATTTTCCCACAACACAACCGCGTTATCAATAAGATAATGTTGATGTTACGGTACTACACGACTACGCGACATACGGTGCTACACCGTGTTAAGCGTCACGGCGTACACCGTGGCATGGTTGGACAGTAATACAAGTGCTTCGCCTTTCCTTCGTTTATCCCCGCCCCGTCGCGACCGCATCCTATTTATATGCGCTCACCCCGCTTCGACACCGCGCAACTCAGCCTCGTGCGAACTCCGTTCGATGACCCGGATTTTCTCTTCGAGTTAGGTCTAAGAACCACCAGAACCACTGCCTGATATTGCTTTCATTCTCAGGATGAGGTCGCCGAGTGTCTGGGTGTCTTTTGTATCTCCGAATCGTTTTAACATCAGGTTCCGTATCGCTGTCGCCTCTTCGATAATATGGTCCGAAACTAAATCGACTCCTATTTGTAGGGTTGCACTTTCCAGCATTTTTCTTCTCACTTCATACGGCTCGGGGTTTGGTGTCATGTCATGGAAGGAGCCGTCATAAACCGACTGTAAGCACCTTCAGTTCTACTTGCGTAGTCTAGATTCTTTGATAACATCCGCGTTCGAAAACTGTCGGCCATTTTAAGTAGGGCGTCATCTGAAATATCTGCCTTGTTTTCTTTTTGTTGGTTTTCAATCAGGATTTTAGCGAAGTTAGAAATGTCCGTCTTCGTCAATTGCTTTGCTGGATGTGCCACAAAGTCTAAAATCAAGTCGCTTGACGACTTGACCGACTTCAAATCGTCGGAAAATCTACGAGCCGCTATGTTCTGCTTCGACTCCTCGTTCTCCCTTTGCCATGTGTTGGCTATAACCACTGTGGCGGCAAGAACTACTAACGCAACGAAGGTCCCAATCCGATAAATAACCCGATACGGCCTAGCGAAGTCGACTGGAATCAGAGAGACAACCACACCAACCACAGCCAACAACACCGTCGCACAGTCAACCAGATAAGGAGCATGACCGCGCATCTGCTGCGGCGATTTCTCTCAAACCCAACGTTTGTGCTGGCACCACGGGTTCCGTGCTCATAAGATTCCTTTTAAGTGCGGATGTAACTTCTCGGTTACTCTACCATTCTCCACACTCATCCGCCCATCCGGCTCTCTGTGGTAGCCTGTGCCCATGCGGAAAAGAAAGTCAAGGCAGTTCTGTGCCTTTACATGGGATTGTTTGCGGAGATGGGTTTGAGAGGGATTCCAGAGTACAGAGTGAATTAATTTGAGCACGAGGGGCGGCTTCGGTCGTCATTCGTACCCGTAGATTTCAGGTCTTAAATTTCCCAATCCGATTCCGCATTTCAAATGAAACTAATCCGACCTTCCCACATCATATATACATAGTCTAAAAAGGAGAATGGCGTACCCAAGATGAGCACGCAAGCAAGGGAAAAGGCGCAGAAAGCGCCCTCAAATGGATGGATTGCCTTCTCTGAGGATGAAGAACACTTTATTGCTTCCGGCGCGACCTACGACGAGGTAGTAGCGAACGCTGAAAAGCAAGGTGTGGCTGATCTTATTGTTGTGAAGGTGCCAGAAACTCGGGTTTATCGCGTGCGTCGGGGTTGAGGTATTCAAAATCCCCCAGAACAACGAGTTTAAGAGGCACCTCAGCGAAGACGTACTGCCGCCGCTGATGGATCGGCTTTCCAGTGGGGCTTGATGACTGCGATACAATATTAGGCAGGGCCGCTCACCCTTCGATACGCTCTAAAATAGTAATTATCCATTGACATCAAGTAGAATGGCGCAACCATGGTCCCCGGTGGCCCGATTTACGGATGTTTGCGAGAAAGCTTACTCAAGCCTAGAAGGCAACAAGGATCGCATTGCCTCTTATCTGGAAGAGGTCCTTCAAGAAAAGCGTTAATGACCGCGCCGTGCGCGTGAAGGCCCTTGTTATTAAGCTCGCGCGAAGTTGAGGGAGCCTCCGAGATGAGCAAGTTTCGCGAAGCGATAAAAGCCGGGCAGTTAGCATACCAAGGTGCAGGCAATAAGAGGCAAGTGCCGTTCTACTGTACATTGGCCACTGTCCTCGCAGTTGGGTTGATCAAGTTAGGTTACGCCTACGCACACCGTAGTGTAGTCAGTGCGGGTTGCTCGTAGTTGACAGGTCATTCCATATCAGAACGTTGGCAACTGGTCCTCTCTCTTTTGGCCTGCAGAGAGGTCCCCGTGGTCCAAAACTCTCACGCCATGCAAAAACCGGATTTGCAGCAGTAACTTACGAGAGAGCATCAATCGATATTTGATCATGTCAACGTTGGTGGCAGCTCTTGCCAAGGAAGGAGGGATCGAAGAATCGTTGCTGCACAAGGATTCAATTAATCCCAATCCTAATCGCGGGTGGTGAATCCAGAGTCCCGATTGGATATCACACGCATCCCGAGGTGATATGTCTATTTGCTCTAGCGCATCACTCTCAAGAATCTTGCGCCGCTTATATGCGACTTTGTTTTGGCAAGTCTTCGAGCAGAACGTTCTGTCGCGACGTTCTCGGACAAAAAACTTCCCACATTCGACACAAGCTCCGATTCCTACCGAAGAGTAATGATTGGTTAAGTAATCGGAGATCCCGTTCGCTAGCAATGAAGGAAGGTTTGAAAATTGCGGATCTGGACACCGACCAAACCTAGGTTGCTTGCATACTCCTTGCCAATAAATGAGCAAGTGCGCCGGGGTTCTTTGCAGGTAAGTGTTAAGCAGTTGTATCGAGCCCGTGATTCTTATCCGAAGGTACGGCTCCTCGATGTCTGGATCGGAAAGCCCCGCCGACAGTAAGTCTCGGAATGCTCGCGATAATTCCAAGAGATCTTTGGCCCAACTTAAATCTGCATCGAGAATGCAGGCACGGGAGGAAAACCCAATATACCGGGCTATGCTTGGTTCATCCGGGCCTTGGTAGCCGTTGAAATCAATGTCATACACGATCGGGGGCAGCGGAAACGATTGAGGCAGTTGTTCCAAGAACGCCGAAACATCCCCGGCGATTGGAAATAACTGCTCGTTCGTGGGTTCGTCCCCGGCAGTTTGCTTCTTTCGCAGCCACCGCTTTATCGCCCCGCGCATGTGTTCACGGTCACGATGTGAAACGATAGTCAGGAGTTCCAGACATGCCTAGTTTTTGCAAGCCATGACTTTCCTCGCGCATCACTTGCAGCGTCCTCAACTTCTGCCCAGTGATTTTCAAAAACATAGGGAACCACGTCGTCGGCTGAGGCTACTTCTGGCGGTCTTGGAATCTTCGTGCCAGGCCATTTGGATGGCTTCGAGTTTGGATTCGTTGGATTTGGCGGGGTCGCCGGTGAAGAGTGGGAGTTCGGTGATCCATTTGTGCATGTCGGTGAAGCGTACGGTGAGGGGATCGGTGTCGGGTATTTTTCGGTTAGTGCGATGGCGATGTCTTCTATGTCGTTCCAGTCGAAGGTTGGCGGCATTTTTTGATTTTCCTCGGAAGCTAAATTTTTATTTCTGGCATTTCTTGATGCCGACTGAATCTTGGTGCCTCCCACGTTTCTGTGGCGCTCGCACTCTTGTTCAGGGGCTGAAGCCCCGTTGAGGGCGCCTTTACGTGCGGACTGTAGCCCGCACCTACAAACCTCAACCTCAACGCCGCACCTACAAACCTTAGCTACAACGCCGCGCCTTACAACTTCCGCTTGTCTAGGCCCAACTTCTATAAGCGGCCAGTCCAAATTTGTAAGTTCAAACTTCTAACTCCTCTCAAACTTTTAATCTCAGCTTAGTGGTCGGCTTCTTTGGCGTAGTTTTTGTTCCACTCGGGGATTTCTACGACGATGTCGGTGGTGCCGTCGGGGACGGTTTGGCAGCCGAGGCGGGACTTGGGAGTGATGCCGGGGGCTTCGTCTAGCTCGTCGAGTTCGGCGTCGGTGGCTTCGTTGCAGGATTCCAGGCCTTGCTTGACCATGACGTGGCAGGTGGAGCAGGCGCAGACGCCACCGCAGGCGTGGTCGAGACCCATTTTGAAGCCTTCGGAAATGTCCAGGATGCTGCCGGGGATGCCATTGTGTCCGTAGGGAATTTTTTCCGGGTCGACTTCGATGGTTTTGCCGCTGGGCAGGAATGTGACTTTATATTTCTGCGTGGCCGGCTTGTATTTGACTTCGTCGATGTAGGGGTTACTGCCGCCCATTTTTTTGACCTCCGTTGGGAGAATCTTGTTATCCGTAAAGCGAAAAACCTAAGACCCAGGTTCATACCTCAAATGCGAACCTGGGGCACCCGCGAATCAACTTCAGACTTCGGCCAGGTTGCGGCCTGCTAACGCCGTCGAGACCGCGGAGTTCATTAGCAGCTCCGCTAGGTGTTCGGTGGCGTGATTTAGTTCGTCGATGTGCTTGCGAATCTGTTTGTAGTCGGTCCCGGTTGCGGATTGTTTTAGCGCGGCGATGGCCGATTCGATATTGGAACGCTCAGTTCTGCGAAATTTCGGCGGATTGCGGATTGGCCAGCGCTTTGGCGGTGGCCGTGAGGATGGCTTCGGATTCGGTGCGCGCTTCGATCAACTGGCGTTCGGCAAAATCCTGCTCGGCGTATTCGATGGATTCTTCGAGCATGCGTTCGATTTCGGTGTCGTTGATGCCGTAACTGGGTTGTACTTCGATGGAGTGCTGCTCGCCGGTGCGCATATCTTTTGCGGCGACTTGCAAGATGCCGTTGGCGTCAATCAGAAAGGCGACTTCGATACGCGGCAGGCCAGCGGGCGAGGGAGGAACTTTTAGCGTGAAGCGCGCGAGGGAGCGGCAATCTTTGGCGAGTTCGCGTTCGCCCTGCAGAACGTGAATGTCAATGCCGGTCTGATTGTCGACGCCGGTGGTGTATTGCTCTTGCGCGCTGGCGGGGATGGTGGAGTTGCGCGGAATAATTTTGGAGACTGCGCCGCCGTAGGTTTCAATGCCGAGAGAGAGCGGAGTGACGTCGAGTAGAAGCATGTTGCTGACGCCGCGCTCGAGAATGTTGGCTTGCGCGGCTGCTCCGAGGGCGACGACTTCGTCGGGATTCAGTTCGGTGTGGGGCTTGCGGCCGAAGAATTCCTGGACGGTGCGGCGGATCAAAGGCGTGCGAGTGGTGCCGCCGACGAGGACTACTTCTTCAATGGATGCGGGCCCGAGGTGCGCGTCGGCGAGGGCTTGTTTTACGGGGCTCATAGTGCGGGCCACGAACCCTCGAATAATGTCTTCGAATTCTTCCCGCCTCAGATCTCTTTGAAAAGGATCGCCATCACCAAATTTTACCGATACTGGCGTGATTTCATCCTTTGAGAGTTGATGCTTCACATTTATCAAATGCTGTCTCAGTTGCTGCACGAGATCTGGGTGTTGCAACAGATCAAGGCCGTGATACTTGAAAATCTCTTCTTGGAAAGTGGCCTGGAGCAGATTGTCGATGTCGTCGCCACCGAGATGGGTGTCGCCGTTGGTGGAGAGGACCTGGTAGATGTCGCCTTCGCCGGTGGAGATAAGTTTGAGGATAGAGATGTCGAAGGTGCCACCGCCAAGATCATAAACGGCTACATGGCCGCGCTGCTTTTCGTGCAGTCCGTAAGCGAGGGCCGCGGCGGTCGGCTCATTGACCAAGCGCATAACTTCGAGTCCCGCGATACGGCCGGCATCTTTGGTGGCTTGGCGCTGGGCATCGTTAAAATATGCCGGCACGGTGATCACGGCTCGATCGACAGGCTCGCCGAGATGAGCTTCCGCCCAATTGCCCAGTTCACGCAGGATAAAGGCGGAAATTTCGGGCGGAGTAAACAATTTATCGCCGAGCATGACGCGAATGACGTTTTTGGACTGCGGGTCGATGCGAAATGGAAAAAGTTTCAGTTCGGCCTGGATGTCGGCGGGGCCGCGGCCCATAAGGCGTTTTACGGAATAGATGCTGCGTTCGGGCTGAGTGAGCAGGCGGCGGCGCGCGGCTTCACCAACGATGACGCTGCCGTCGGGATCGAGGCTAACGACGGAAGGGCAAAGTGTGGAACCGTAGGGGCCGGGAATACAACTGGGCTGGCCGGTTTTCGCGTCGACGTACGCTACGAGGCTATTGGTCGTTCCCAGATCGATACCAACAACGCGTGCCATTAACTGCTGGCTCCTGTAATTCTTTCTCGACGCCGGCGACCAGGTTGCGAATGTAGGAGCGGCGATTCAGCAATTCATTCAGGCGCTGCAAGATGGCTTCGCGATCGGAGTCGCTGGCGTTGGCGTCGAGGGCCGCATCCCATTGTTGCGCGGCGGTTTTCATTTCATCGTCAACTTCATGAAGTTTTTCGCCGAAATTTTTTTCGGCGGCGCGCAACTTGATGGTTAGCGCATCGAGATTTGCGCCGGCGGATTTCGCTTCGCGCAATTCGTCGAGAGATTCGTTGAGCTCGAAAACTTCTTCAAGTAATTCAGGGGGAGCTTGCTGTTTGTGCTCGCCCTCTTTGCGCATGCCTTTGAGTTCGAGGAGATATTCCACCCGAGCCACGGGATCGCGGAGGACGCGGTAGGCGTCGTTTAATTTTGAGCTGCGTTGCAGGGACATTTCCCGTTCGCGCTCGGTGGTGTTGACGAAATTGT
>CAVPKZ010000029.1:0-37956 GCA_963705755.1 uncultured Acidobacteriota bacterium
TACTTATCGCTTTCCGGCCGGTTTCTGCAAGAGTCTCTTTCATAGGCGGCCTTGGCGCGATCATCACCTTCTTGCTTACTGTGAGTTTCCTCTTTTCTACGCCGGGTGCCTTCGAGTTATCACACGGGTTTCCGGTACTGGGAGATGCCGGGCAATTTCTCATCAAGGATCTTGTTTTACTCGGTGCGTCGATCTGGACTGCCGCTGAGTCACGGAACGCATTCTAGTTCTAAAAACTTCCAGGCTGCGCTTTATGTAAACGTCTACCTTGGGAGACCTGGCGATTGCGCGTCTCATTCAAACAGCCAGTCACTAAAAATTCAGATGTTGTCGAGAAATAAAACATCGCCATCGTTGTTTCCTCTTTATTAGCTACGCATCTGACTAATGGATCCAAATCTCAAACGGTCTGTCTGCGAAGGAGCTAGGTTTCGCCCACCTTCAACATGACGAAGAAAAGAAAGAAAAGGGAGTCCGCATGAAAGTATCAAGAATTTTTAGGAGCCTGTTGTTGGCGCAAACGCTGCTGATTGCGACCAGCGCCTTGGCCGCCAATGACAATAAGGGTGCACTTAAAGTGTCCGAACCCGTGACTGTTAACGGCACAAAACTTGCCATAGGAGACTACAAGGTCAATTGGGAAGGTACAGGTGCCGACGTTGAAGTAAATATCTCCAAATCTAACAAGGTCGTAGCCACGCTACCGGGACACCTGGTCGAATTGGACCGTCCAGCGCATGACTCGTCCTACACCACGGATAAGGACGAAAACGGGAGTGCTTCCTTGATCGAGATCCATTTTCAGGGGAAAAAATATAAGTTGGAGGTCGGAAAGAGGTTGCGGCAGCTGAATCAATGAAGGGCGGCGCGGAAAACTAGATTCGGTGAATGTCAGCATCACGCAGAAAACTGTGCAGGTCTAATCACACGGCCGCTCTGGCTCGAGCGGCCGGTCTTTTTTTCTAGCCGGCATGACTGAGCACCTAAATGTCATTCGTCCGTAACCCGTGATATTCAATTAAAAGCAAAGAATAGGTCCCTGGATTCTGATCCGTCTGGCACCTCGTTTTTCGCTGCTAAGAAAGCGCCCTCCTGTTAAGCGCTCTGAGACATTCCGTCGACATCAGGCTCTGATTCAATAGCAAAATCATTTACACGAATCGAATGAATGGGCTTTGTAGGTTGTGTTGAGAAGAGGGGAATGATATTTGTGTCCACTGGCAATGAGATATCGAAGGCCGGGGTGCTACTCGTAGGCAAGAGCCCGCATATGCTCTCCTTTCTTCGTCCTCCCTTGGAAAGGCTTGGATGTGAATGCCACGTCGCGAGGTCTTGCCAGGAGATTAGCGACCTTCTCAGCCGTACCGAACTGCACATCGTGCTCGGTTTAAATGCATACCAAAACTTGTCTGAAATTGTGTCTTTGCTTGCGGGCCAATGCGTGAGCATGTTTCAGGTGCTGCGCGTTGAAAAAGGGTGCTGGTGGCTGCCGGTCATTCGAAATGGTGAGGATTGCCGCGGGACGTCGGCGTTTAGCTCCAAGGATTTTATTTACACGCTGGGTGAGATCGTGATGGGCATACACATAAACATCACGTCGAGACCACGTTGTGCGATTCCAGTCACACAAATCCAGGTAATGCGGAAGTGGCGAAACTTTTGAACGGCTCGTGACTCTCATTCACTGAACGGGACATGTAAGGGCATTTCAAGGCACTCGCGAAAACGCGGCGTCGGGCAACGCGCCAGATTCGGCAGCGGTGTTTTACGGTCCACGAGGCGCAAAGAATGCCCGGAGAGTGTTTCGGATCTAATTCTAATCGACAGGAGGTTTTACATGACAAAAACGACAAAGGCATTGCTGGCCAGTGCGGCGTTCGCGGGATTGTTCGCCGGAACTGGCGCGGCGGTCAAGGCGTCAACCTTGCTTCCTTCGCTGAATTCTTCACTCAGCGCTCAGGACCAAGGGGACAAGAAGGACGATCAAAAGGTCAAAGAAAAGCACGCTTGTAAAGGCCAGAATTCCTGCAAGGGTAAGGGCGGCTGCAAAGCGAGCGACAACGGGTGCAAAGGCAAGAACAGCTGCAAGGGTAAAGGTGGTTGCGCGACAGATGGCTCCAAGCCGCCTCAGGAGTAATTTGAACCCTGACTCAATTCCATGTGGGGGGTTGGGGAATTTCTCCTGCCCCTCTTTTCCTTTACCAAAGCGGAACAGAATACGCCAGGAAAGGCTTTAACGGATCGACATAATACCGAGGTTCAGTAAACAACGATCATGAATATCATCATCACAAACATTGAGCAATGGCACGAACGCTTTTTCGGTTTGGTTTCTTATCTGCGGTCACCGTTCCTGCTCGCTGTGCGGCTTTATTGGGGATGGCAACTAGCTCAGAGCGGCTGGGGCAAGCTCCATCATCTGTCCAATGTGACTGAGTATTTCACCAGTCTTGGCATGCCGATGCCTGCGCAGATGGCCATCTTCATCGCATGCGTCGAGTTTTTCGGCGGTATCTTTCTGGCTTTCGGTCTGCTTTCCAGAATCACAGGTATTGTACTCACCATAAACATGATTATGGCTTATGTAATCGGGGACCGCGAGGCGCTGCTATCTTTCTCCGACCCGGATAAGTTCATTGCTGCCGCTCCCTTCGCTTTTCTGGTCGTCTCGCTTATAGTTTTCATTTTTGGTGCGGGCAAGCTTTCGGTGGACACGGCGATCGCAACTTTTTTTGGCTCTCCCCGACTGAAACAGGTGCGTTCCATTCCCGCCTGACGGTCATAATTTATTTCGGCCTTCAGGTGTTCCGATTTATTTGGAGATGTTGAACATCCGTAGAGGTACGATACCCCTTCGATGGAAAGAACCGGGCGATCGGAAGCCGATTCCAAACGAGTGACCGTGGCTATTGCCCAGTCCGCTCCCGTTTATCTCAATAAACGAGACAGCGCCCTTATCGTCGCCGGTCTCGCCAATCCAACCTGGAAAATCGAGATCGAAGCCATCGCATGCGCTTGATTTCATCTCCGCTTTTACTTTGGTTTGATCAGTTCATCTGACCGCGAAGTTTGCTGCGGCGCTCTTCGCGTAGGACGTTCCTCGGGAGTGCGAAACATCTCAAATTGTTGTACCGTTATCGCGCCGCCTGATGGGTGAATAATGGGTTTTCTAAGCGAAGTTCCCATGGGTAACGAATTTGCACCTTTCGTGGCTTTTCAACAGGCCCGTGGGTTCATCCCTAATCTTCTTCAGGCGCAATCGTTGCTGCCGCGCGTCATCGAGGCCCAGACCATACTTGAAAATGCCGTCCTGGGCGGCGGGACAATTTCTAAATCCAAAAGGAACGAATCCTTCTAAGCATTGCGGCTCACCGCCAAGATGCCTACTGCATAGCCGCGCACAGTAAAGCCCTTTGTTCCCTGGGCGCTGCCGACAATCATATCGACGATCTCCTGAGCGACTACCGCAACGCGAACCTCTCGGCTGCCGATTTAGCGTCTCTGCAATTTTGTCTCAAGCTAGCCCGTCACGCTCCCTCGGTGAACTCCGAAGATATTGAAGCGCTCCGCTCCTGCGGGTTCATCGATGAAACCATATTCGAATCCGTCCTCGTTGCTGCTTTAGCGGTTTACCGCTGCACGCTGTCGGCGGGCTTGGGTCCGAAACCAGATTTCGTATCGAAGAAGTTTGCTAGGGTCAGAAATGATTTCGCTTCAGAGACGGCCTCTAACGCCACGGCGCCCCACAATCACGAGCCGGCCCGAAGAAAAGGACCGTACGTGTCCGCTCCCTACCTCAGTCCCAAGGCGTTTACGCCGTATCTCATCGTCGAGCAGAGTCACGGATTCATTCCGAACTTCTTCCGTGCTCAGACTTTGCTGCCCCACTTGCTCAAAGCAGAGCTCGAGGCCGTGGGCCACATTCTACTCCCGGAAGATGCACTGACCCGAGCGCAAAAGGAATGCATTCTATTAGCGGTGTCGGCAGCTAACCTTAACTCTTACTGTGTAGCCATGCATTGCAATTTACTGCGCGGCTTGGGGATGCCCTCTGACGAGGGCGATCAGATCGCAGTAGATCATCATGAGTCCAGCTTGTCGGAAACCGATAAGGCACTGCTGGACTTCGCGGTCAAACTGGGTACGCGTGCTTCAGAGTTTTCCGGTGAAGATGTTCTAAGTCTTAGAAGGCTTGGTTTCACTGAGGAACAGATTTTGGAATGCGAAGTGGTGACCGCGCTCAATAATTTCGCGAATACCCTCCAAATGGGCCTGGGGATCGAACCGGATTTTGCCCCTCCCACCGCATTCGTAGAAAATAAAATGAATCTCGGAAGCGATTGCGAAACTCCCATGAAGCGTCAGGGGAATGTGCATCTAGTCGACGCGCTACAAAATGCGGATGCGGAACTGGTCGCCGATGCGCAGAGCGGGAGCCTCGCGGCCTTCGAAGAGCTGGCTCGCCGGCATACGCAGCTAATTTATCGGACCTTGATAGCTATATTAGGCAACTATGCTGACGCCCAGGATGGCTTGCAGGATACGCTTTTGAGTGCCTTCAAGCACATTCGCGAATTTCAGGGCCGCGCAAAGTTTTCCACCTGGCTTGTGAGTATTGCCAGGAACAGCGCACTACAACGTTTGCGGCGCCGGAGAAACACAGAGAGCCTGGACGAGAGTGACAACCGCGACGATGAGGATTTTCGCCCGCGTCAACTGCGAGCCTGGCAAGACGATCCCGAGCAGTGCCATTCTAAGTCTGAGAGACGGCAACTGGTCGAGCGCGGCATTTTGGCGCTCCCCGCTAAATACCGCGTGGTGGTGATGCTCAGGGATATAGAGCAGCTTTCAACGGAGGATGTCGCCCACCAGCTCGGGCTAAGCGTTGCTGCAGTAAAGACTCGCTTGCTTCGAGGCCGGTTAATGCTGCGAGAATTTCTCTCGCCTCACTTGTCGACGATCACCAAGGGAGCAGTCCAATGATCACATGTGAGGAATTCTTCGCGGAATTCGCGGACTATATGGAGAATCAAGTCTCGCCCGAGGTGCGCCAGGAACTCGAATTGCATTTGTCCCACTGCCGCGCTTGTCATGTGCTGTACGACACCGCCAGGAAAACTGTCAAGTTTGTGACCGAAAGTGATTCCTTCGAGTTATCGGCAACCGTCTCCGATCCAATCATTGACCGTGTTATGGCGAAGTTGCGAACTGACCTTAGTTGACAGTTATAGTTAACGTCGTGGCAGCGCATTTGTGAGCATCGCGCATACCCTCTGAATTTTGTCCCACCGATTATTACCAACGCTGGGATATCGCAGCCCGCAGAAATCATTCTTGCGCATTTCCCGCCGTACCTTTTTCTCCCATTCATGAAACTTTCTTGAGGCCAACCAATCCTATCGCCTTGACGGGCAACGAGCGTACTCAACTCTTTGGTAGCCGTGACCATTAGTAGAGTCGCCAGCAGATATTGGAGGAATAAACATGTCACGACTACAAGCAATTCAATCTAACACCGGCAGTGGCAAAGCAAAGGATCTGCTTGACGCGGTTCAGGCCAAACTCAAAATCACTCGACAGCCGCGAGCGGGCTTGGTGCACCATTCGGATCGAGGGCTTCAATATGCGAGCCCGGAATATGTGGCGGCATTGGACAGGCACGGCATGATTGCAAGCATGAGTCGACCGGGCCAATCCGTATGACAACACGAGTTGTGAGAGCTTCATGAAAACGCTGAAGCGGGAGGAAATCTATGCTAACAAGTACGATGACCTGGATCATTTGCGGGTGAACGTCGAAGAGTTCATCGAACAGTATTATGATCGGCTGCGTCTGCACTCGGCACTGGGCTATCGGTCTCCGAAAGAATTCGAGCAACAGACTGAGGTTGCGAGTTCGGTCGATGCTCGAAGCGCAACGATAGAGTTTTTTGAGAACAACAATGAGAACAGGCAGGGAGAATCGGCAGCATCTCTGGGGAAGGGGGCGACGTCGCCCCCTTCCCCAGACCCCTTAACCAACTAGGAGATGCAAGAACACTTTTAGAAAACGGAAAGTGTGCCCAAAGTTTTTGTGACAGTTTAGGGGGTCAGCTAAAAAGTTAGGAACAACTTGGGAATAAGCATTGCCGAATACCATGCAAAACCGTGATGCAAGACATAGGAAAATGCTAGACGAACCAACTACTTAGCGTTTCTGCTCTTACCTTGGGCTTAAGGGGGCCCTTGGTTTCAGATCAAGGCGCCCCGACCAAGACATCTCGCGTGTCTTCTTTAGTTTGTTGGAATCTCATAGGAGCCAGCTTTCGTCTGAAACTTTTGTTGCGTGATAGCATCTGACTTGCGTGGGCACCCTTCTATGGGTCAGCGAGGCGTAGTTAAGCTCAGTTTATGAAACTTGTTATCCATTTTCGGCTATTGCTCGGTGTCCTCCTCTTGGGAGGGCCGATCATGGCGTGCGCCGTTCCCGACGCGCAGCTAACGGCTGCTGAGAAACAGTGTTGCAAAGACATGGGTGGGGATTGCGGACGGGGTGCGTCAGGCATGCCGATGTCTCATTCCTGCTGCAAAACCGCCGTGCAACCGCCTCATAATTTCCGGCCTTCTTCAACTTTTTCGTTCTGTGCTCCTTCATTGGCGATCAGTGCCGTAGATTTTGTTCCTGGCCTTCCTTGGCATCGAGAAGTCCAACCAATTCGCTTCCCGGCTATCGCGGACACCCTCGCCACCGGCTGAAACGCTCGACGCTTCCGCTCCCCTGAGAATCTAGCTCTCCTCTTCATTCCTGTTTCGAATTGCGCATTGGTGTCTCTGATTGAAGTACTCCTCATTCGAGGAGAGCTGTGGGATTTCCACCCGCAGATTTGACACCGTTCGCCGTTTCCCGTCTTCGGGCGCGCACGGTTTCTTGCGTGAGTCTTGGGGGAAGCAACCATGATCGATCGCCTTATCGAGCTTTCGCTGCGAAATAAGTTTCTGGTGGTCATGCTTTGGATTGGAATCGCGGGTTGGGGTCTGTGGGCGATGTTGAAGGCCCCCATCGACGCGATTCCCGATCTGAGCGACAACCAAGTGATTGTCTTCACAGATTGGCAGGGCCGCAGTCCGCAAGAGGTGGAAGACCAGATTACCTACCCGCTCACGGTCAGCCTGCAAGGGCTGCCTGCCGTCAAGGTGGTGCGGTCCTCGTCGGCGTTCGGCTTCTCGATGATCTTCGTGATCTTCGACGACGACGTGGACCTTTATTTCGCCCGCACACGCGTGTTGGAGCGGTTGAACCTGGTGAGCAAACAGCTTCCGGCCGGTGTTGTGGCGACGCTCGGACCGGACGCGACAGGGGTGGGCCACGTCTTCTGGTACACGGTGGAGGGAGGCGGGCTGAGTCTGCGCGATCTGCGCTCTCTGCAGGACTGGTATGTCCGCTATCAACTCAATTCGGTCCCCGGAGTTGCCGAAGTAGCGAGCGTCGGCGGCACGGTGCAGCAATACCAGATTGATGTCGATCCGAACCTGCTGCGCTCCTTCGGTGTTCCACTCAGCATGGTGATGCGCGCCGTGATGGCGAGCAACTCGAATGTGGGCGGTAATGTCATCTCCGAGAACGGTTCATGGTCCATCGTACGCGGGCTTGGCCTGATCGAAAATCTCGATGATATCCGCAATATCGTCGTTGGTTCGCACAACGGCACAGCTGTTTTCGTGAAAGATCTGGGCACCGTCAAGATCGGCGACGCATTCCGTACTGCCGCTCTGGTCAAGAACAGCTCCGAAACGGTTGGCGGAGTGATCGTGGCGCGGACAGGCGAGAACACGAAAGAAGTCATCGACCGGGTAAAACAGAAGATCAAGGAACTCGAGCCCGGGCTGCCCCCGGGCGTGCATATCGTTCCTTTTTATGACCGCTCGCAGTTGATCGAAGCCACGGTTGATACCCTCCGTCATGCGTTGCTCGAAGAGATCATGCTGGTCACATTCGCGCACATCATTTTCCTGATGCACTTCCGCAGCATCCTGGTCGTTACGATTCCGCTGCCGCTTGCTGTACTGTGCTCCTTTCTGCTGATGCACTACGCGCATGTGACCTCGAATGTGATGTCGCTGGCGGGCATCGCCATCGCCATTGGTGTGTTGGTGGATGCGGGCATCGTCGTCACGGAAAATGCGTTTCGACATTTGGAAGGCGTCGATACGAACGATCGCGGGCGCGTTTTCGAGCACCCGGAGTCTACGGGCCACAAAGCTGGTTGGCCGTCCGACGTTCTTCTCGATGGCGATCATCATTCTCGCGTTTGTGCCGGTGTTTGCGCTTACCGGACAGAGAGGGAAAGCTTTTTCATCCGCTGGCTTTTGCCAAGACCTTTGCCATGGTGGAGCGCGACAGCCATTGCCCTGACGCTGGTACCCTATCCTTTGCGTGCTCCTGCTCCGGGGCAGTTTCATCGGGAAGACCAGAATCCGGTCATGCGTTTTCTTGCAGCGGCTCTATCGTCCCGCCCTGTCCCTGGGCGCTCCGATCACCGCGCTATCACACTTGGTATCGCCGTCGTTTTTTTCTCGTTGGGTGCGTTGCTTCGGTGGCCTCCACCATCGGCAGCGAGTTCATGCCACCGCTCAATGAGGGCGACATCATGTTCATGCCCATTGCGGATGCGAGCATCTCCCTCCCGCAGAACATTGAATATGCCAAGCGGCAAGACAAAGTCCTGGAGAGTTTTCCCGAGGTCGCCTATGTGGCGGCAAAGATAGCGCGCGCGGAGACTTCGACTGACCCGGCGGGCCTGAATATGACCGAGACGATCGTGCATCTCAAGCCGCGCGATCAGTGGCGGCCCGGAACGACCCTTGCGAAGCTCAAAAGCGCAATGGACCGTGCGGTGTCTTTGCCTGGTGTGGCCAATATCTGGACGCAACCCATCATCAACCGGATCGACATGCTCACGACGGGTATTCGGGTCGGAGATTGGCGTCAAGGTCTTTGGATCCAATTTAACAGAACTTGAAGCGAAAGCTCGTGAAATTGCCGACGCCGTGCGGACGGTGAAAGACGCCAGCGATATTTATCCCGAGCAGGAGACGGGCGGCCTGTATCTCGATATCAAGCCGAACCGCGAAGCGGCAGCGCGCTATGGCATCGATGTCGGCGAGGTGCAGAACGTCATCGAGACGGCCATCGGTGAAAACAATCTAACCACCACCATCGAAGGGCGGCGGCGCTTTCCGGTGCGGGTGCGCTATGCGCCGGAGTTCCGGCGCAATCCGGGAGACATCGCGAACGTGCTGGTGGCCGGGAGCGAATGGCGCACAAATCCCCCTGGGACAAGTCGCTGACATCCGTCAGGTATCCGGGCCGGCCCAGATCAACAGCGAGAATGGCTTGCTGGAGGTTTCCGTGCTGATGAATGCGCGCGGCAGGGACGCCGGCAGCGTCATCGCCGACGCGGACAAAGCCATCCGCGCCAAAGTGCAAATGCCTCCCGGTTATTACTACAACTGGAGCGGACAATTTGAAAACGAGGTCCGGGCGAAGAAGCGGTTGCAGCTTGTCATGCCGATTGCCGTCGGCATCATCTACATCCTTCTTTACCTGACCTATCGTTCTTTCCTGGAGGCCGCGCACGTCTTGCTGGCCGTGCCGTTTGCCCTCACGGGAGGGCTCTATCTGCTCTGGCTACTGCACTATAACTTCTCGGTCGCCGTGTGGGTTGGATTCATCGCCCTCTTTGGGACGGCGGTGCAGACGACGGTGGTGATGGTGATTTATCTCGAAGAGGCTGTAGAGCGTAAGCGGCACGCGCAGGGAACGCTGACCATCGCCGGGCACTTTCGAGGCCGTGATGGAGGGGGCGCTGCTCCGTCTCGCCCGAAGCTCATGACGGTTTCGACCATCGTCGCGGGATTGTTACCGATCTTTTGGAGCAACCGCGTGGGATCGAAGTCATACGACCCCTGGCCACTCCGGTCCTCGGCGGCATGCTCAGTTCCCTCGGGACGTGCTGGTCGTCACACCCATCATTTTCATGTGGCTGCGGGAGCGCGCTGCGCCACGGCCAATTGCCGGTTGCAGGTTTGCAACCGACGCAAGGTAACAAGCATTTCCAACATCACTCTAAGGAGAACTTTTATGAAGACGCTCTATGCAATTTTGTTGACGTTCATTCTTGCCGTGGCCGGCTGCAGCGGAGACAAATAAATCTTTGCCTCTCTGAAACCAGCAGCGACCCGGACGGTCGGAAAGCTCGCCATCGTGCTGCTGAATAAAAGCGGCGAACTGATGCAAGGGCAGAACGAATTTGTGGTGCAGTTCAAGGACGACCAAGGCCAGCCCGCCGATGTCGGCGATGTGCAAATCGGCTCGAAGCATGTCCATGCCCAGCATGGCTCCCATGTCCGGCGATTCCGAACTCACGCCCACCGGCCAAACGGGAATTTACAAAGTGACTTCCAACTTCGCCATGAGCGGGGCGTGGCATTTCACCCTTTCCTGGAACGGGCCATACGGACAAGGCCACACCACCTTCAACAGCAACGTGAGGTAAGGAACATGAGACGAATGCTATTTGCTTTTCGACTGTGGTTACTGACAATGGTGGCGTTGGCCGGTTCTCTGTCGCTGTCCGCGCAGCAGATCCCGCCACGGCCCGCAAGTGATTTCCTCGATCTGCAGCAGGGCGTCACCGAGGCGGAACTCGTAACGCGCGCCCTCGCTTCCAATCCCACCTTGCTGGCGCAACGTCAGCAGATCGCTATGGCGCGCGGTGATGTGACCCAGGCTCGCCTGCGGCAAAACCCGCCGCTGACTCTTGGTGGACTCAAAGAGTAAACGGCGGCGATAACGCGATCAACGTCAGTGGATCGTTGCCACTGGAGCTCTTCGGACGCCGCGCCCGCCGCACGGAGGTTGCGGAGAGCAAGGAAGAAGCCACGCAGCGGAGCGTGGCGGATCAGGAGCGCTTACTCGCCGGAGAGGTGCGCATGCGTTTCGGTCAGGCGCTCGCTGCGATACGCGACCTGCAGTTTGCCGAACAGCTCCTCCAGGTCAATCGCGATTTTCTTCGACTGATGGAGGATCGTGCACGCGAAGGCGCGGCCCCCACGCTCGATGCGGATGAAACGCGCGTCGAAGCGAACCGGATCGAAACCCTGCGAATTGACTATCAGGCGAAGGCGGAAGTGGCCTTCCTGGCCCTCAAGAAAACAGTGGGCGCAGACCCTGACGAAGTTTTTCGGTTGAAGGGACAGCTTGAACTTGCTCCCCAGGATTACGACCGGAAGCAACTTCAGCAGTTGGCGATGGATCATCGACCAGACCTGGCGTTTCAGCGGGCGAACGAACTACTGGCCCAGGCAGAGCTTCGTTCCGACCGGGCAATGGGCAAACCCGACGCGAGTGTCTTTGGCGGTTACGAACGCCCGGATAGCGGGTTCTCCCAAGAAGCCTTTGATGCAGCGGGGAATCTTCGTCCGATTCGCCAGACGTTCAACTACGCCACCTTCGGACTCAACATTAATCTCCCCCTCTTCAATCGCAATCAAGGAGCTGTCGCGGCAGACACGGCGGCTGTTCAGGCTGCACGCAGCAGGATCGCAGCGGTCGATCTAAGTCTTCGGCATGAGGTCGCACAGAACCTCGTCCGCTTCAACGGAGCGCAGGCGCGGGTTACGGTTTACCGCAGCGGCGTGCGCGATCAGGCAGCTCACAATCTGGAGGTCGTGCGCCAGACCTACAGTTACGGCCGCACCACGTTGCTGGATGTCATCGCGGAACAGCGCCGTTACATCGATATCGAAACCGGATATACGGACATATTGCTCGATGCGTATGCGTCGCGCATTAGTCTCGAACAAGCAATCGGTACCAACCTGCCATGAAAGGTGAAGATATGCTGAATACGGATCAGAAGGAAACGACCTCTACTCCACGTCGTCGCGTGATGTGGATCGGTTTTGGCGCGATCGCCGTCGTCGCCATCTCCGTCGGGCTGTGGTTCGGGGCACGACCCAGTAGCCGACCCAAGCCACGTCAACATGCGCCCATGTCGAGTATGGCCGATATGGCATCTCCCTCGCACGATGATGCAACGGACGCAGCCGCGGCCAACGCAGAGTTACAGGTCGAGCTTGGTCCCGACGATCTGAAAAAGGCGCAGGTGCGAACCGTCCATGTGGATGTGAGGGAAACGTCCGGCACGCTTCGCGTTCCGGGGATCGTCAACCCGGACGAGTACCGCGAGGTGCATGTCACCTCGCTCGTTGGTGGTGTTATCAGGCAGGTTCCTGTGGTGCTTGGCGATCATGTGCGGCGCGGCCAGCCGATGGCCGTGATTTTCAGCAGTGACTTGGCGGACGCCGAAACGGGGTATCTCGCGATGTTGGCGGAGTTGGAAGCCGATCACAAAAAGCTGGAACGTACGCAGAAGCTCGTCAAGCTGGGAGCCGCCAGTCAGCAGGAAGAGGAGGACGTGACGGCAGACCACGCCGCGCACGAGGCCCATGTGCGCGCCGCACTCGCGAAGCTGCAACTGCTCGGTGCCAGCGATCGTCAGATCGCCGCGCTGAAGCAAGCCGAGCAGATCGATGCGAACTTTTCCGTGCCGGCGCCGATCAACGGCATCGTGCTGACCCGCACAGCGAATCCGGGCTTGGTCACCAACATGTCGCAGGAACTGTTTACCGTGGTTGATTTATCGACCGTGTGGGTGATGGCGAGTATCAACGAGAAAGACTTCTCGACGATCCATGTGGGCACCACCGCCACGGTGACCGCTCCGGCTTACCCCGGCCGCGTCTGGAAGGGCCGCGTCGTTTACATCCAACCCCAAGTAGATCCCAACACGCGGACGGCGCAGGCTCGCGTCGAGGTGGCGAATCCCGACGAGGCCTTGCGCCTCGACATGTACCTGGATGTCGCATTTATGTCCGCAGGCGGCAAAGGTCTGACGGTTCCCGAATCGGCGGTGCAGGCCATCGGCGAGAAGCAATATGTCTTCCTTCCGGTCAGTGATAGCGAAGGCAGCTTTGCCGTACGACAAGTGCGGCTCGGCCCCGCTTCAATGGATTCTACCCGGTTCTGGAGGGACTCAAGGTCAACGACGAAGTCGTCAAAGACGGCAGCTTTATTCTCAAGGCTGAGGCCATTCGCCAGCACCCCGAACTGCAATGACTTCGCGGTTCGCCAACGCGAAGCGGGCGAGAGAGTCCGTTTGGGGGAACAGCTTTATGGCGTCTGCGCGTGCAGAACCGCAGTGTCGCGCAATGGCGACCGAGTTGGATGGAAACGCGGGTGAACTATGAACGAGCGCGAGCAAGTCGGGCGAGACGATGAATCGACTTCGGCGGCAGAGTCTTGTCCGAAGCCGGGAATCGATCAACCAGCCGAGCCACCGGGGTCGCTTAAGGTAGAGGGAACCGAGCTTTCGAGCGATGCCTCCACTGAGCCATCGAATAATGTGCCAGAGCCCGCAATCCTCTCCGCCAGCCACAGTGCGGATGACCCGGGCGGCGCGGAGGCGAATAACGTTCGTGGTGAATCTCGTAAGGAAGCAACTATGGGGATGACAATCACCATCGAGCATAAGCATTCGCTCGCCACCCGCTGGATGCACTGGATCAACTTCCCACTGCTTGCGGTGATGATTTATTCCGGTCTGCTCATCTACTGGGCCGATTCGCAGCACGAGGGGCTGAATGCACACCGGGTTTATCGCGTCGGGTTCGGTAGCTGGACGCTCTTCCGGCTCTTTCCTTCATGGTTCTACAACAATCTCCATCTTAAATTCCAACTTGCGAAGGGCTTGGGCTATCACTTTTTCTTCATGTGGTTCTTCGCACTGAACGGAATGGCGTATGTCCTGTACACCATTTTCTCTGGCGAGTGGCGGGAGTTGCTGCCTACGCGGCATTCGTTTGGGGAAGCCGTCGAAGTTACGTTGCACGATCTGGGATTAAGGAAGCGCCACCCGCCGCAGGGTAAGTTTAATGGAGCACAACGGATCGCCTACACCGGCGTCATTTGTATGGGGGCCGGTTCGTTGCTGACCGGGCTCGCCATCTACAAACCGACCCAACTTCATCTCCTTACGTCACTGCTTGGCGGTTACGAGATGGCGCGGTGGCTTCACTTTTGGTTGACGACGTCCTATGTTGTCTTTTTTTTGGTGCACGTCGCACAGGTCATTCGCGCAGGCTGGAACAACTCTCGCGCCATGATCGTCGGTTACGAGATTTTGCCGAACGAAGCGACGAAGCACGACGAGCATTCTCCATGAACAGGAAATCTCCGCAAGTTGAGCGTGAAACGATTGCGGAACTCAAGCGCCGGTCGCGCCGCGGCTTCCTCACGGCCGCTGTAGCCGCCGTCGCGGGCGGCAGCATTTGGAAATGGTTGAATAGTCGGCCCGAAGTTGACGGACTCGGCTCGCCCTTCCGCAAGGCGATGCAATGCAACGCTGGAATTGCGCGCCGACTCTTTGAGAACGAGCGCTGGCGCACGAATTCGAGCAATCCAAGGCAGTGCGTTCGTTCCGTCGCAACGGCGATATCGGACTCTCCGTCATCCGGCCCCGGACTGGCGCCTGCAACTCGTCGGCGTCTCGAACCCTGAGTCCTATGCACAGTACACGCAAGACGCGTCCTCCTGGACTTACGGAATGAAAGACTCGGTCCCGGAGGCCCCTGACGTCGATGCCAATGCGGCTCCGAAGAAGCTGAGTATGCACGAGGAGGACGCAAAAGGCGCTGCTGTAACGATGAAGCCGATGGAGATGCCCGAAGATATGCATGCCGCTGTGCCCGGGCTGCTGCTCACGATGGCGGACGTGAGGAAGCTGCCGCACATAGAGATGGTCACGGAGTTCAAGTGCATCGAGGGTTGGAGCGAGATTGTTTACTGGGGTGGCGTGCGCCTGCGCGATTTCCTTGCCGCGTTCCCAGCGCAGAAAGGATGCGGCGTTCAGTTTGATTCCATGGAGCGCGCGACTCGCTTTCCTAGATACGTCGGCTTCGACACACCGGACGGCCAGTACTACGTCGGCATCGAGCGCGAGGTCGCATTACATCCGCAAACCCTGCTCGCCTACGAGCTGAACGGCCAGCCTCTGACGCCCGACCACGGTGCCCCGTTGCGTCTGGTGACACCGCTCAAATACGGGATCAAACAGCTCAAACAGATTGGCCGAATGACCTACACCGACACACAGCCGCATGATTATTGGCACGAGCAAGGATACGACTACTACGCGGGTTTATGAACACGGTCAACATGGCGCGTCTTTCGCGCTGCGCGATTTTCTTGACTTCGCCACTCGATAGCGAAGCACTCAACAACCCGTTAGGCCCAGAGTGTTACTTACATAGCCGGTACGTTCTGTTACCCATGTGTCCGGGTTGGACACTTTTTTGATTGGCGGGAGCGACGGGACTCGAACCCGCGCCCTCCTGCGTGACAGGCAGGGGTGCGGTCGTTGCCATTGTTACCGATTCGGACCGTTGCGGGATATTCGGAACTTATTGGGGCGGAATGGTTTTGCTTGCGGGATTCGCCGAAGTTATTTGTTAAGAAGAAGTTTGGTTGCGGAGGCTTGATCCACAAAATTACCTATACGGCCGATCACTTAAAAATGATGGTTTTCGAGCGAATCACTCCGTACATCGAGGCACCCGGACACACGCCTGAAATCACCCATGCGGCGGACGAGAATGCATCACGAAAAGCATCCTTTTTCTGTCATATCCACCATGAGCCCAGTTTCCTGGGCTCCATCCCAACCTATCGCGGGTGAGAGCGCTGGAGGTTGGATTGTCCATGGCAACGAATGCGCCATCCAATCAAAATGTGCGCCCGCTTCGTCCTATGTGAGGCTACGGACAGACGAGACAACGAGTACTTCTCATGGTGCTTTATGTATAGTCGTTACAGGACGGCCAAAGCCCCTGATAAGGGCGAGGTCGGTGGTTTCAAGTCCACCCAGGCCCACCATTTGTTTCAATAGGTTACCGGGTGTTGCACCAAAAACCTCAACCCACAATCCAACCCGCAACTCACTGCACCATCGAACTGCCGACTCCTAGTGCCGTAAGATATTCCCCCTGCGCCACCAGCGTTTCGTCGCTGTCTTCCTGCGTGTAGAGGTCGAGTGTGGTCTGGATCTTCGAATGCCGGAGAATTCCCTGTACCGTCTTTCGCCCCCACTTTCGCCTTGTTCACCAGCCAGTTGCTGAGTGAGTGGCGAAGATTGTGAAGCCCGAACCGCTGGCCGTCTGCGATGGCAACACCGGCAGCCTTTGCCGCCGGTCGCAGATAGTCCGCGACAAATGTCGAGGAGTAAGCGGCTTTCTTTCCTGCTCCCTGACGGACGGGAACACGAAATCCGTCTCCTCCGCGTGAGGCGTGCCTTCATGCCAGTCACGCAGATGTTTGGCCAGTATTGGATGGAGCGGGACGTATCCGTCAGATGCGTCCGTCTTCGTTTCACGTCCCCCCCTTCGCCCACCGCTTTGATACCTGGATTCTGTTCTCATCCCACAAGATGTCATCCCAGCACAGCGACAGAATCTCCGATGCCCGGAGCGCGGTCGCCGCACAGGTCAGTACCAGCGCAAAGTGGAGCGGCGAGGCGAAGGCCTTCAGGATCGCAAGAGTTTGCCCGGGCGTGATGACGATGGGTTTGTAATCAGTCTTCGAGCGCGTCTCGACGTGCAGTACCGGATTTTTCGCGATGTGCTCATGCAGGATTCCCGATTTTGTAGATGCGGCGCATGACGCCCCGCATCTTTGAGATGGTCGTCCAGACAAGACTGTTGCTGTCGTGGAGTGACTTCAGCCAGCGCTGAATATCGAGCGGCTTGATGTCTTCCGCGATTTCATTGCCGAAACGCGGGATGAGATAGGCGCGCACGATTGTTTCGACGTGACTGATGGTATTCACCGATTTCGGGCGTACAGCATCCGCACCGAAATCGGCTTTGAGGTAATGTTCCGCAAGAAAATAAAATGAAACACGGCCGGCAGCTGTCGTTGATCCGCGCTCCGAAGCCGAGCCCGTCCACTTCGCGCCATGCGTCGCTGTCTTTGGGAAATTGTCTGACAAGTCCGATGGTTGCGATGTGTTCGACTGGCTGATCCTGCACCAGGGAGTCCGTTACGAAGAACGGGGCCCAGCGGTCACCAAACGATCGAAGCAACTCCGCACTTGGAAGATGCTCCGGCAACTCCGAAGGCTCGGCTATCAGATCCAACCACCGAATCTTCAACCCAGCCAAGCACAAGCGCAGTGATTTTCGACCCAGCCGCGAAAATCATCAATATCGAAACTGTCGAAGCCTCGTGACATGGAAAGGAACTCCTAACGCTGACCGAGACGAAACGATTGAGAGGAAAGGAACATACGAGAAAATGCGGGAATCAGAGATGAAACTCGAAAAGGATCGCTTGAGGAACGGCTTGTATTTCACGGTCTTACCTGTTCCTAGGTTAGAGATTCAGATTGGTCACCGTCGACTGATTCGCTTTCTTGGTAGAGGAATACTTCTTCCACGGTCTTGCCAAAGACACGCGCGATCTTAAAAGCGAGCGGAAGACTCGGATCGTACTTGCCAGTTTCAATGGCGTTGATCGTGCCGCGAGCGACTCCCACATGGACGGCAAGCTCGGCTTGCGACCATTCTTTTTCCGCTCTCAATACGCGTAGCCGGGTCTTCATCGATACCGCCACGAGTACAGAATCAATCCGAGACTCCACAAACAAATCATCACGGCAGGGAATGCCAAGCCAGGGACGGAATGAAGCCGAAACTTGAAGGAACCGACAGACGGAGAAGACCAAAGTTCCGATAAAGGCAAATGTCAGTGCGCGATAGTTGATCTGTTGCTCGCGTTCGTCATTCGCGCGCAAGAAGCGCAACAAAAAGAGGATCGCTAGCGCGGCACCCACGACTGCCAAAGCAAGCAGCGGCGAGCGGAAAGATGGCAGCTTCTGGGCCAGGACAACGGCAAGAGTTGAGAAAACCACGCCAATATAGAAGTACAAAAGTATGGACCGGCGGCGGTCGCATAGTTCATCTCGAAAGGGTTGATGGGGCAAAGTGAGCCCCTGGGACACGGTACAGAGTATGTCATGGCAATCAATATATCAAGTATCAATTACTTTATGTATTGTATAGAGATAATTAGTCGTTCCCTGTGTGATTGTCGTAGAGCTCCCAGAACATATTGGAGTGGGTAACGTACCTTGTTCCCGAGCGGGAACATTTTGGTCTCCTAGAGCCTGAATCTAATAAATTATTCCCGTACGGTAATATTTAGTTGACTGACATCCCAAAACAGCTAATATTCCCGTACGGTAAGCTTGCTGAATGGAATGCAGGTCATGAGATACACACCACAGGATATAGGTAAGCTAATTCGCGGGACTCGCAGGGGGCTTGGCGTGACGCAAAAGGCGCTCGCCCTGACCTCAGGCACGGGCCTGCGATTCATCATAGAACTCGAAAGAGGCAAAGCGACCGCCGAAATCGGTAAAGTGTTGACGATTCTCCAGACACTCGGCATTCAATTAACACTGACGCCGCCAGCGACCACAAAGCGAGGATAGGGCAAATGGCACGCATGCTCGACGTCTATCCCGATGAACACACGGTCGGCCATCTCATCCAGGACGACGGCGGGCAGATGTCGTTTGAGTATCTCGAAAGCTGGCTTGCACAACCGGGAGCCGCACTCTTGTCGCAATCCCTGCCGCTGCGCAAAGAGCGTTTTCCGGCGAAGGAATGCCGGGATTTTTCGGTGGCATTCTGCCGGAAGAGAGTAAACGCGAAATCATCGCCCGCAATCTGGGCATCAGCGCGCGCAACGACTACGCCATGCTTGAACAGATCGGCGGTGAATGTGCCGGGGCGGTGACGTTCCTTCCCGCAGGGCAAAAGCGCCCAAGCGCGATTACCACTACCGGAAGCTGACGCGCAGGAACTGGCCGGAATACTCAGAGACTTCCCAAGCGGCCTTTGCTCGCAGGGAGAAAGGGGTTCGGGCTTTCGCTGGCCGGCGCACAGGACAAAGTGGCCGTGCGTATCGAAGGCGGGGAAGTTTCGCTGCCCTCGGGCGGCGCTCCCAGCACGCACATCCTCAAGCCTGCGGTCGAACGCTTTGCAGGGAGTGTCTAACGAAGCGCTGTGCATGACGCTTGCGGCGCAGATGAATCTTCCCGCAGCGAAAGTGGAAACCAGAAAAGTCGAGGATGTGGAGTATCTACTCGTCGAACGCTAGACCATCGCAAGTATGTAGCGATTGATGGCGCGCCAGGCGTCGAGCGCCTTCATCAGGAAGATTTCTGCCAGGCGCAGAACATCGTCTCCCGAACTGAAATACCAGAAGGAAGGCGGGCCGTCATTCAAGCAATGCTTTACCCTGTTGCGCGAACGTATCGACCGCACCGGTCATTGACCTGGCAAAACTTCTGGACGCCGCGATTTTCAACTATCTCATTGGCAACAACGACGCGCACGGCAAGAATTTTTCACTCGTGTACCCGGACAAGGAAACCAGGCTGGCGCCGCTCGACGATGCGATCAGTACGACTTACGATCCTGAACTGAACGCCGACATGGCTATGGATCGGGGGCGAAAACTGTCGGACAAAGTCACACCAAAGGATTTCGAGCAACTAGCGGGGGATGCGGGCCTTGCCAAACCGGCTTGTTCGCCGCCGAGTTCCCGAGCTGGCAACAGCTGCGATCGAAGCTCTAGACAAAATGAACATCACAGACAAGGTTTCTGAGGAGGTCGCAGGCCTCATCCGCAAGCGGTGTGCGCGCGCGAAGGAAAAATTCCGTGCTTAGTACGAGCGTCATCCACACCAGTAATGCGCGAAATGCCGGTAGAACTCGAAACTATAAAGGTCGAGGTCAGTCGTTCACGTCCACCCGGGCCCACCATTTATTTGCAGTAGGTTACCGGGCGTTGTCCCAAAAACCTCAACCACAATCCAACCCACATTTCTCTGACTTCATGGATCCGGCCGCAACCGCGCCTTTTTTCGAGAAATGTCCGTTCCTTCACACGCGGTGATGAACAAAACTTCATCACGTCCGAAGGTTATACTGACTGCGAGACACCGGGAAGCTAAAGGAATCGCGCTTTGAAAAATCGCAAACTGATTCGATTGCAACCGCGCGGCCAGCACCACAGCATCAGCCAGGGCCGCACGGTTCCTAACTACCGCGCTGGACGGTTCAGTCCAACCAAACGGAGATCAGGGGCTGTGGGTCTATCAAGACTCGCATGCTGTCGAGTACGAATGGCGCGTGAATGGAAAGGCTCCGACGTTCAGCGCACTTTCAGCGACGGAGCAACATCGCGACCTCGCTTACTACATCTTTTCGCCGCCCGAATGCAAACATAAGGGCTCCAGGTGTGATCCCGCACAACAGGCCATCGAACTGCGCATCGAGCGTGTAGTGGGCGAGGGCCTGCGCGAGATTGTGACGCTGCACAATCACACGATGATGCCGAGCACGTTTTGTATCGAATTGGAAGTGGAGGCCGACTTTGCCGACCACGCCGAAACGCGCGGCCCGCGCAAGCAGGGAGGCCGGCGATCCGTTTCGTGGAAGACGGAGAAAGCAATCAGCAGTTGAATTTCGACTACAAGATAAAACACCGCTACCGGCATCAGGGCGATTCGGGAACGGCGTCTTTGCATCGCGGCATCCGCCTGGAGCTGAGCAATGATCAGCAGCGGGCGAAACATCGCAACAATATTATCCGCTTTCGCGTTCGGCTGAAGCCCAGGCAAACGTGGCGCGCCACGTTGCAATGGATCGCTCAACTGGAAGGCGTGGACCAGCCGTTCTGGGGCGCAATAGCGGACCAGCGGCGGCAGGCGTTCGTCGACTCTTCCACGGAATATAGCGCGGCGCTCGATCCTTCATCGGATCGACCACCGCCTGTACCACTGCGGGTCCATCGAAAGGCAGGGCTTCGCGCAGGATGGAGGCCGCCTGCTCGGGGTCTTCGATGGTGTATCCGGCGGCTCCGCAACTCTGGCGATTCCGGCAAAGTCGATTGGCTCGAGTTCGACACCGTATTCGGGATTGCCTTCCATCACCATTTGTTCCCATTTGATTTGTCCCAACACATTATTTTTAATGACGATGACTTTGACCGGCAATTTGTACTTCACCAGCGTGGCGATTTCTCCCATGAGCATGGTCAGGCCACCGTCTCCCACGATGCACACCACCTGCCGGCCGGAAATGCGACCGCTGCGCCAATGCTGTAGGGAAGACCATTGGCCATGGTGGCCAGCGAGCCGGAAAGCGAAAATTTCATATCGCCGCGAATATCAATGTAGCGGGCGCTCCATGTCGCGATCGTGCCGCTATCGGCCGAAACGATGGCGTCGTCCTTGAGGAGCTTGTTCAGGTCCAGGTCACCACCTGCGGTTTCATGGGCTTGTCTTTGCGCGTACCGCGTTCTTCGATGAGCTGGTTCCACTCTCCATGTTCTTCCGGGCGTTATTCAGAAAATCCTGGTCGTCTTTTTTGTTGAATAAGCGGCAAGAGTGCGCGCAAGACACTGCTTTGCATTCGCCGGTCAATCCCACGTCCACCGGGTGGCGCAAGCCGATGCGTGCCGGATCGATGTCAATCTGAACGGTCTTCGCCTGCCCGGGCTTGGGATAAAACTCCATATACGGAAATCCGCTGCCGGCGATCAGTAAGGTCTCGCACGCTTTCAGCGCGTCTTGCGACGGGGCCGTCCCCAGCAAACCAATCCCACCGGTAGTGTAGGGACTGTCGTCCGGCACCACCGCCTTTCCCAGCAGCGCCTTTATGATTGGCGCTCCCAATTTTTCGGCCAGCTCCAATATTTCCGCGCGGGCATTCAGGCAGCCAGCGCCCGCGAGGATCGCCACCTTCTTTCCCTTGTTGATTATTTGCGCGGCCTCTTCGAGCGATTCCTGTGAGGCCGCGGATGCGACATGGCGTACACATTCGCGCTGTGTTTCGGCACATTGGCTTTCGAGCGCTCTTCATCGTGAGACGTCCATTCCTGAATATCCTTGGAGATGGTGATGTGGCGTACGGCGCGGCGGGTCAGCGAGGTCTTGATGGCTTCATCGACAATATTGTTGGCATGCCCCGGCCCCATGATGCGCTGGTTAAACTCCGCCACGTCCATGAACAATTTGTCCAGATCGACATCCTGCTGGTAATGGGTGCCGATCAAGTCGTGAAATGTATGCCCGGTGATCGCCAGCACCGGCTGGCCGTCGCATTTGGCGTCGTAGAGTCCGTTCAGCAGATGGACTCCGCCCGGCCCGGACGTAGCAATGCAGACTCCGAGCCGGCCCGAATATTTGGCGTATCCGCAAGCGGCGAAGGCGGCCGCTTCTTCATGACGCACCTGAATAAATTTCATTTGGTCCTTGTGCGTGCGCAGCGCCTCGAAAATCCCGTTCACGCCGTCGCCGGGGAATCCAAATATAGTGTCCACATCCCAATCGATCAGTCTTTCCACCAACAAATCCGCTACCGTCTTAGCCATTATTTTTCTCCCAGCTCTCTTGAAATCGAATCATTTGGGTTCATCGGGGTTCGATCTGCTGAAACAACGGGCTTTCCTAGCAACGCCGGCGAAGCTTCTCACTGTTAGACTCGCGGCGCTGGTATTCCAAATTGCGTAAGCAACTCGAAACCGTCGCCGGTTACCGTCACCATGTCGCACTGGCGCAACCCGCCGTAGCCCTCGATGTAGATCGCCGGTTCCACATTGAAGACCATTCCGGCTTCCAGGATGTCTGGAGATTCGGCGTGAATTTGCGGAACGCTGTAGGCGCTCATGGGCGAAAAGCCCACGCCGTGGCCGGTCCCATGTTTGAGGTAGTTCCCGAAACTGAAATTTTCGATCACTTGTCTCGCTGCGCGGTCCACTTCCGCGGCTGGCGCTCTGGGCTTGATGCTCGACAGCGCCGCGGCCCGCGCAGCGAAAACCGCCTCATACATCTTGACTTGCCGCTCGCTGGGAATCCGGAAGGTGTACGTGCGGGTGATGTCCGTCCAGAATCCATCCACATACGAATTGCAGTGAATCATCACCAGATCGTTTTCCTCGAGGGCACGGCGCCTGGTGCGCGCATAGGCAGCGCTGGCTTTTGCCGCATTTGGGCCGGACATGCAGAAAGCAAAGCCGTCGTGCCTGTGTATCGCTGGCCCGGCCACGTTGGTAATACTCAGAGGCGCGCGAAAAAATTGTGCGGCCTCCTGTTCGCTGAGGCCGGCTTTCAGCTGGGCTGCGCCCAGCTCGAAGGCATTTTTTGCAATGGCACAGCCTTGCCGGATGCGCTCCAATTCACGGTGCGTTTTAACTGCGCTCAATTTTCGAAGCCACGCGTCGGCGGGAGTGAGCTTGGCGTCAGGCACTATTTCGCCGAGCATCTCGGAAAGCCTGCCGCCAAAAAGGTGCATGGCCAAATACAGAGGCCGCCTCCAGCCACGGCCCCGGACTCCACACCAAGCGTTCCGGAGGTGATATTTAATTTGCGAAGAACGTCGGCAAGCCGCGGGCTTGTGCGTCGAGCATGCGTTTGAAATACACCACGTCGTACCCGTACTCTCCGGCGGCAATATCCATTCCTGCGGGGGCTTATCGCGCACACGCAAGCCTTCCAGATCGTCGGAAGTGACCGGCTCTTCGAACCAGCTCACTCCCAATTCCGCGAATCTTTCGGTATGGCCAGGGCCAGCTTGCGTGAATAAGCGCCATTCGCATCCACGAAAAGCCCGCATGCTGAGCGCCGCGCCCACGAACCGCAGGTGTTCCACCGTTTCCGGAACAAATGTTTCCACGGAGTCCGCAATCCCGGCTCCCGCCACTTCTTCCTCCGCTTCCGGCACCAGTAGTGTCCGATGGCCTTACGCGCGGCTTTCACCCGCGCAACATCTTTATCCAGGTGGCGGCTGATCTTCATCTTCACTGCTTTAATTCCTTTTTCGACCCAGCCGCTGAGCTGCTTTTGTAATTTTTCGATCGAATAGGAAGTGAAGCCCCCGCTCCCGTAAACTTCAACGCTCGGTTGCGCTGATCCCAGCAACGACGCCAGCGGAATATTCAGAGAGTTGGCCTTCAGATCCCACAGCGCCGAGTCCACAGCAGAGATGGCCATAGAGCAGATTCCCGGGCGTCCCCGGGTTGCGAATCGCATGCCTCATCGCCGACCAGCATGCGGGTATGTCCATGGCATTCTTTCCACCAACGAGCGGCAGAAGCGTCTCGTGGATCAGGCTCTGCGGTGGCAACGTTAGTGTAGGTATACCCGATCCCTTGCTGGTTGCCGGCTTGCGCGCGGACCAGCATGGTCCGACCCGGACACATAGGTGACACAACGTACCTAAGACATAGGTAACACTTTCGGTCCGAAGGAACTCTCAATCGGTTCCAAGACCCCATATCAAGGCATTAGTAACCGAAGAACCCAGATTTCGACGAGAAACTCGATCATTTCCATGACACAATGCTATGATAATGTCACAAGGAGCAAACTGTGACAGTGAATACTGAAACCCGACAGCGTGTCAATGAGAACGGTCGTGTCGTCATACCAGCCTCTTTTCGGCGAGGCGCTAAGGAATCAATGTCGGCGATGAAGTCGTGTTGCGCATGGAGCATGACGAATTGAGGATCACCACGCTGAAACGCCGCGTCGAGCGAGCTCAACGCCTTGTCCGGAAGCACGTGAAGCGGGGTACTTCCCTCGTTGACCAGTTGATTGCCGAACGCCGCGAGACGGCTCGGAATGAATAAGATTGTGCTTGACGCTTCCGCTCTGCTTGCGGTGCTGAATCGTGAACCAGGCGCGGACAAGCTCACTCCCGAGATGTTGAGCACGGCCACCAGCAGCACCGTCAATCTCGCCGAAGTACAAGGCGAACTTGTAAACCTGGGGCTGGCCCCTGGCGATGCATGGGAGGCAACACTCAGCCCCATCCGCGAGGCCACGGCTTTTACTGTTGAGCACGCGGAGGCTGCCGGAAGTCTGATTACCAAAACTCGCCCACTGGGCTTGTCATTGGGAGACCGAGCCTGTTTAGCCCTCGGAATTGTCCTTAGAGCTCCCGTGTACACCGCTGACAAGTCATGGAAGAAGCTCAAATTGGGCATACCCATCCATCTAATCCGGTAGCGACACTGCCGTATCCGTCTGCATCGAAGTGTCTAACGGATTCTTCTTACGGACCATCTGGTCTGTCCACCAAAAATGAAAAATCACCTTATCTAGGAGTCGATCGTTACTTCTCTGAACTATAGAAGTGCGCGCAGTCGGACGGCCCTTTTCAAAATCGCACAGACTGCTCACCAGGAGGGACCATGCGCGCGGCGACGGCGGCGCTGGCTACGGCGAGGGCGGCGCAGAGGAGCGTGACCAGGCGGAATGCAGAGATGAAGGCGTGGGCGATGGCGGTCTGGACGGCTGAGGTTGTCTGTGGGTCCAGGCCTGCGGGGATTTCCAGGTCGGCTAGCCTGATGACGCTGGACTGGATCTGGTGAAGGGGGCGAGCGGGAGATTCATACCAGCGACGGAATGCTGCAGACTGGCGCTGAATGCGCTGACCATCACAATTCCGAAAACGGCGACGGCCAACACGCCGGCGACGCGGGACACGGCATTGTTGATACCCGAGGCAGTGCCGGCCCGGGCCTGGTCGACGGAACTCATGACCACGGTGGCAGAGGAGCGACGCTGATGGCCATGCCCAGACCCAGAACCATGAAGGCAGGAAAGAAGGTCGTCCAATAGCTACCGCCGACGACGGAAGGGTGAACAAGAAGAAGCCTGCCGCAGCGATGAGCGGCCCGACGATAAGCGGGAGCTTCGGACCGAAGCGGGCCACCAGTCCGCCTGACCAGCGCGACAGAAAAAACATGAGCAAAATCAAAGGCAAGGCGGCCGCTCCCGTCGCAGTGGTGGAATATTTCTGCACCTGAATCAAGTTCATGGGAAAGAGAAAAAAGAAAATCCCCAGCGCGGCATAGAGCAAGAGCGTAAGCAGATTCGCGCCAGTGAAGCTGCGTGATTTGAACAGTGAAAGCGGAACCATGGGTGCGGCTACGCGCTTTTCCACGAATACAAAAACAATGAGAGAGGCAAAGCCGCCGATCAGGGTTCCGAAAACCAGAGGGTGCCTCCAACCAAGATTCGCGGACTCAACAAATCCAAACACGATTCCACCCAGGCCAATCGTGGCGAACGCCGCCTCCAAGCCAATCGGTTTTTTGAGGAGTGGAACTGCGGGGACTCGGGAATGTGCCCAGGGAAATGGCGATAACCGCGGCGGCGATGGGAACGTTAATCAGAAAAACCCAGTGCCAGGAAGCATGCTCAATCAGCCAACCGCCAAGCACTGGCCCGAGAGCTGTAGTGATTGCTGTGAATCCCGACCAAGTACCGATGGCGCGACCGCGAGATTTCTCGTCAAAGGATGCGCTGATAATGGCGAGACTGCTGGGAACTAGAAACGCGGCGCCGATACCTTGGAAAGAACGCGCGATGATCAGCTGCGAAATGGTGGAGAAAGTCCGCAGCCAATGGAGGCCGCTGCGAATAACGCCGTCCCGAACAAAAAAATCGAGCGACGGCCAAAGAATCTCCCATCGCGCCGCCGATCAAAAGCAGCGCCGCAAGAAACAAACCGTAGGACTCGACGACCCACTGAACGTCCACCACCGTGGCGTGAAGGCTGGATTGCAGGGCGGGCAATCCACATTGACGACGGTGCCGTCGATGAAGGCCATGCTGGAACCGAGGATGGTGGCCGCAAGCACCCAGGCCTGAAGATTTAGGACTGCAAGGAGCAGTCGAACCGTCGGATCGGATTACAGCTTCATCGCAAGGCTGCTTCAAACAGAATCTCGATTCTTGTGGACGGCACGTTATTTGATAGCGCGAATTTCTGGTTTTGCAAAGGCGTTTGCGAATTGGATGGAGATTGTGGCGCGCTTGCGGACATTGTTCGCGAGCGCGGGCCTGAAACAGGCGATGCATGTGCCGGACTTGTGCCGCACGCTGGGATAAACGATGCCTGCGGAGCCTTGACCGAGGAGGCGAGTGGCCAACTGTTGTGATGTGATATAGCTGTTGGGGTCCAGGCAATTTCGAAAACGCGGGTCGTTGCGAATGTCGTGAAATTGGCCGCGAAAGTCCGTGAGGAAATCGACATACTTGAATGTCTCGCTTTCCTGCCAGTTAATCTCCTGTAATTCTTTACCTCTGTGATACGCCACTTGCAGTTCCGAAGTGGAGCGGGCGAAAGCCGCGTACCACGCGCCACGGTCGGGGCCATTGAAGCGGCTTCCGGCAGGATTAGGATGTGCGAATGCTGCGTTCACAATATGCGAGTACGGCAGGCCAAAGACCAGTTCGCGCAGCGTAATTCCGGGAAGCAGTCCGGCTTCTCCGAGCAGGCGATCGTTGGTGGCGCCCTCCAGTTCGAATAAGGCGTTCAAGTCCGCAATATTATCGGTCAGACGCGTGAGCACGCTGTCGTCACGACTGATTTTTTCAGGGCCGTGCTCCTCCGGGTCGCTATAACACCACGGGATCAAGCGATGGGTAGCATCGCGAAGTACATCTGAAACGCGTGGAAGCGCGCTAGCGGCCGCCACGGCGAGAATCGAGAAGTTGGCGCACGCGCAGCATGGCAGGCAAACCGCCTTTGGTTATATAGGACAGCGGAGTATCACCAGCAAACATGGGGTTTTCATTGGGGAGTTGCATCCAGCGGTCCGCGAGTTTCTTGCCATAGAGAATGTTCAGTGCTTTAAAAATGCCGGTGAGAACGGAAATCCTGGTGAGCCGGTCCTGGTCAAGCCTCGCTCGCACATTTTTTCTTAATTCGTAAAACGCGCCATTAGAAATGCCTCCTAACAATTGTCTGGCATCTTCATCGCGTAACTCCCACAGCTCGCGCAGTTTCAGAAAGGCCTTCACCGCCGCAGGGCTCAAGCGCTTTTGTACAACCTTGCTGGAAAGATCAGCTGGCTGCTGCCAGCCGATACCAGCAGGCAGTTGGTTGAGGATCGCCAATAGCAATCTCCTCTCTACACGCCAAACATTACTCCATATATGGAAGATTCTACATCTATTTTTGGACGTCAGGCGAACGATTAGTTATAGGGTGCGTGCTACCTATCGACTGGTCAGGAACGCAGGCTGGATTGCTGTTTACCGATGCAAGTCATTCATCTTCGGCCTGCGTCTCGCGCCGTGACGAATGTGAAGTATCTCCACCTGCTTTTGTCTCTCCAGCACGCGATATAGGATGCGATAAATATGAGCCCGATGGCCGTAAAGCAACTGTCTTAATCGGCCTCTTTTTTGGAAACTCGAACCTCGATTTGGCTTTGTCTCCAAACTTAGTTAGAATCGCGTCCCACAAATCCTGATACCACTTCAGAGCCGCGGCCGAATATTCAGCATTGATTTGTTCGAAGGGAAGTTTTAAATCGCGTTCAGGGCGGAAACCAATCTTGTACGTGAGGGTGATTTGAGACAGGTATTTTGATCAAACGCGCCTAGGCGGCGGGCTTTATGGGCACTTTGCGGCGGGGAGCCTTTCCGCCTCGATCGCTGAGATGAATTATGCATGCTGCCGCCATGTAACGCACATCATCCCTCGTGTCTTTCAGTGAGCTGCTTATTTGGGGGAGCAGCGATTTGTCGCCGCGTTGTGCAATGGCGTCGAGTGCGGCGGCACGAACGATCCAACTCTTATCTTCAGTGGCATTGACGAGCGCTTCGGCACTGTCCGGATTCGGGTCGTGCGCCAGTTTTTTCGCGGCCGCGGCGCGCACCAGGGAAGAATCGGTGGCTGATTTCATCACTCTCTTCACCACTTCGTAGCCAATTCCGGCGAACGGAACAAACCCGATGCCTTCCTCAAAACCGAGTGCCGCCACCTGTTTCGGGTCGTGAAACGGTTTGAGCTGCTCCTTGATGAAACCTTTATTAGGCCGCGCGTTCCCGGTGAGCACATCGTAATAGACGTCGTAGGCGCGACTGTCTTTCATCAGCATCAAGGAATTGGCAGCCGCCAGAACCACGGCCGGTTCGTCATCATCCAGGGCCTTTTCCAATTGCGGGATAGCGTGGGTGGCGTGCATGATGCCAAGTGCGGTAGCCGCAGCGGAGCGCACATTATATTTATCATCGCCTAAAGCTTCGACGGCCATGCCTTCGGCTTCGCGATTTGCGGAAAGTAATCCGAGGGCATTAACCGCCTTGGCCCGCTTTTCCGCGCCGTTTTCCTTCACGCCGTCTTGTAACACCAGCCAGGCGCGTTCTCGCCCAGTCAAATGCTTCCCTTGGCCGGCGGAGTTTGGGTTGCTGGAGGAGTAGTTGGCGCGGCGTGTGGGGGCGTTGCCGGCTGTTGTGGCGGCGGAGGCGTCTGCGGAGGAGAAGTCTGCTCCGGCGGAGGTTGCTGCTGGGTGTCGGCGCAGACTGTTGCACGGGATCCTGACGCACTGTGGCCCGCTGCCGAGGCGGCGGCTGCTGTGCGGCCCTCCCCGCCGAGATGCTAAATGCGAATAAAAGAGAACAACCGCAGGCCGCCCATAGAGGCCCCACCACGGCTTTCCCCCGGTTATGCCGCACCAGACCGATCATGCATACCGCCTTCAGTGGGGACTATCGGGTGCGTATTTTACTGATCGCGGCTGTGAAAACCATACCGTGAAGTCGGTAAAGGTGAAGCGGCGTCCAATTACATCGAGGTGAAAAGCAGTAAAACGTCGCGCGAGGTTTCTCGCGTTTATCAGTTCTGAATGCCCATCTGCGTCAAGAAATAGGCATAGTCAAAGGCTACTTCGTGCAGACGGTCGTAGCGGCCAGACGCGCCGCCATGTCCCGCGGGGCTCATATTGGTCTTAAGGATCAGCGAATTGTGGTCGGTGCGCATGGCGCGCATCTTGGCCACATATTTGGCGGGTTCCCAGTACATCACCTGGCTGTCGTTGAACGAGGTGCGCACCAACATGTTGGGATAAGTCTTGGCCTCGATATTGTCGTACGGCGAATAAGAAATCATGTAATCAAACGCCGGCTTCTCTTTGGGATTGCCCCATTCTTCAAATTCGGCGACAGTCAGCGGCAGACTTTCGTCAAGCATGGTGTTGATTACATCCACGAACGGGACGCCGACCAACGCCGCATGAAACAGGTCGGGCCGCATGTTCAACACCGCGCCCATCAACAACCCTCCGGCGCTTCGCCCTTCGATCACCAGGCGGTCCTTGGAACCGTAACCCTGTTTCACCAGATATTCCGCGGAGGCTATGAAATCCGTGAAGGTATTTTTCTTGTGCATCATGCGCCCGTCGTCGTGCCACGCTTTGCCCATTTCGCCGCCGCCGCGAATGTGCGCGACGGCGAATACTACGCCGCGATCGATCAGGCTGAAACGATCAGAGTTGAAGGAGATGTCCAACGGGTAGCCATAGGAGCCGTAAGCGGTCAAATACATCGGCCCGGTCCCATCCATTTTCGCGCTCTTCAAGTGCACCACCGAGATGGGCACTTTCACGCCATCGGCTGCGGGAGCATAAATCTGTTCCACTTGATACTTTGTGCGGTCGTAGCCGCCCGGCACTTCTTTCTGTTTCAACAGCGTGGACTTGCCGGTGGCCATATCGTATTCGTACACCGAGCGCGGCGTAATGAACGACTGGTAGCCATAGCGGTATTTACTGGTGTCGTATTCGCGGTTGGCATACGGGTAACTGAGTACGCGGGCTCCGGAAATTCGATGCGCCGTGATTTGCCGGTCGCGAGATCGGTCACTTGCATTTGCGGCAACCCGTTTTCGCGCTCGCTCAGGACGTAGTAATTCTTGAAAAAGTCGGCATCGTCCAGCATCACGTTGGCGCGATGCGGCACCACTTCCTGCCAATTGGCGCTGCGCGGATCGCCTACAGGAGCTTTCACCAGGCGGAAATTTCGCCCGGTGTCGTTGACGCGAATGTAGAAGTAACTTCCGTTGTGGTCAGGATAATATTCAACGTCCTGCTTGCGAGGCCTCGAGCACTTTGAATTCCGCCATGGGCTGATCCGCGGGAATGTAGCGCGCTTCGCTGGTGGTGTGGCTACCGCAGAATAGAAAGATGTAGGCCTTGCTGCGGGTTTTGCCCGCCTCCACATTAAAGCGTTCGTCTTTCTCTTCGTAAACCAGTTTGTCGGAACCATCGCTGCCGGCGGTGTGGCGGTAGAGCTGGAATTGCCGCTTGGTGGTGGGATCTTCCACGGTGTAGAAAACCGTTTTGTTGTCGTTGGCCCACACCACCGAGCCAACGCGCTCTGCGTGATCGGGCAGCAGTTTACCGGTGCGCAGATTCTTCACCGCGAGGACGTATTGGCGAAAGCCGACCTTGTCAGTGGTGTACGCCAGCAAATTTCCATCATCGCTGACCGCAAAATCCCGCACGGACATGAACTTTTGTCCCTTGGCCAGCTCGTTTACATCCAGCAACAATTCTTCTGGCGCGTCGAGACTCCCTTTTTTGCGGCAATAGATGGAGTATTGTTTCCCGGCCTCGGTGCGCGTGTAGTAAAAATAGTTGCCCTCCTTGTAAGGCACCTCCCCATCGGTTTCTTTAATGCGGCTCAACATTTCGTCGTACAACTTCTTCTGCAAGCGCTCGGTGGGCTTCATCACCGCATCGGTGTAGGCGTTTTCCGCCTGCAGGTACGCGGCAACCTCGGGATTCTGTTTATCGCGCAGCCAGAAATAGTTATCCACCAACTGGCGGCCGTTGATCTCCGTGGTCTTGGGGACTTTTTTCGCCACCGGCGGCGCGGGCAAAGAAGACGAATTATTATCGTCCGCCGCCAAAACGCAAGCGGAAGCAACGACCAATGTAACGGATAGCAGCGAGAACAGGCGAACGCGCGAAAGCACAGATTTTTTCATTAACAATCCCTCAGCAATTTTTCGAAAAGCTGCGTCATTCTATAACAACTACCACCGCGTGATGAACGCTCGAGGCGTTTCTTGAGCTAGCCGTTTTCGACGCGTGCCTTTATATCCGAGTAGGCCGTGTTGATCAGCCTGCTTAGCGCTGCGGCGTTTGTGGCCGTTCCCGGTCTCAGCTTCACATGGCGCATGAACTTGCCAGTGCCTTGCAACAATTGAGCCGGATCCGGCAGCGCTGCGCCGTGAAAGAACCCCACGTTTACGTGCGAATGGAAGACATTGACGTAGCCGAAGGGCGCATGTCCCAAACATGCTACCGGGCAGCCGTCATACAAAAGCTCCCGGACTTCGTCCCCGCACTTTCGCATCACCTCAAACCACTGATGCGCGATGGCTCCCAATTCACCTGCATGCTCTGTCATCCACGCATCGATGGCGGGATCCCGCTCGACAGCGCCGTTGAATCGCAGCAATTCCGATCTCATCGTCGCTCTACTTTTTTCTTTCGAGGTCTACGGTTAACGTAGCTTATATCGCTGCGGGGCGTAACGGCTTTAGTCGTGCAAGACAACATTGAGCAGTGAGCTGTGCACTTGCAGCCCGCCGTTGTAGTGAATGAAACCCAGCTTCCTGAATTTATTCATGAAGAAATTCACCCGGCTGCGCGTGGTGCCCACCAGTTCGGCTAGCGTCTCCTGCGAAATTTTGGCAACCAGCGTTTCCGGCTCACCCTTCTTGCCGTAGCGCGCCAGGATCAGCAGCGCACGAGCGAGGCGCTTCTCGCTGGAATTAAATAGCTGGTCAACCAGATCGGCTTCAATCTTGATATTGCGCTCCAGCATGTAATGGATGAATTTCTCCGCGAACTCCGGGTGCTCGTGAAGCACGCGCATAATTTCTTTTCGATCAATAATCGTGGCGCTAACCGCGGCCAGCGCCGTGGCGGTAGCCATGCGCACAGGGTTTCCGATAATGCAGCCTTCGCCCAGAAAATCGCCCGGACCGAGAATGGCCAGCACTGCTTCTTTGCCTTGGGGATTTACGATGGTCAGCTTGGCGTTGCCCGACTGGATGTACCAGACTTCATTGCAGGGATCGTCCTGCGAAAACAGCGCCTGCCCTTTTCTATATTTGATAATGCGCCGCGAGGCCCCAGCGTTGGAGAGGTATTCCTCAACGTTGAAACTTAGGCCGTTCTTCGTTTTTCGGGCACTTTTGGCCACGGGCATGGGCATGGGCCTCTCCCGCTAATAGTGTCACGATCGGTGTCAAAGGTAAATAGTACTCAGGCCAGGCAAATGATTGAAGGTTGCTGAGGCCTGCCCGCGGGTTACGCGGTTGCGCAATGACTTTGCGGATAAAGAAAATTCTCCGCAATATGAGATTGGACTTCACATGGAGTTGACTCGGATTGCGGTCCGGGGTAATTTGCCACTGTGCACTTCACCTCCGCAATTTCGTGTTGTTGTCTCCCCTGTTCTGTGAGGGTAGAGCGGGAGGCGCTCGAATAGTTTAGCTGTCGAAGCGTTAAGGCCTTTAGAGACCCGCTCATCAGAAAGAACCGGTGGCGGGTCTTTTTCTTTTTGGCTGCTTTTTCTTTGCATCTTGATCGGCGGCGAAAGCCGCAAGGGAGAACGACAATGGAACTTTGGAAGCCGGACCCCACTTTTTACCCTTCCGCGAAGTTGGCGAGTCAGGCGCCGCCGGAAAAACACGCCTTCGTGGCGCTGCTAAATCCTACATACACCGGCCAGGCCGACGCGATTGGCGTTGTCGACGTGGATGCATCATCGGCGAGCTACGGGAAGCTGGTCGGAAAAGTGGAGATGCCCAACATCGGCGATGAATTGCATCATTTCGGCTGGAACGCTTGCAGCGCTTGCCTCTGCCCGTATGCTCCGCACCCGCACACGGAGCGGCGCTATCTGGTAGTGCCGGGGATACGCTCGTCGCGGATTCATATTATCGATACCAAACCCGATCCGCGAAAGCCAAAGATCGTTAAGGTGATTGAGGCCGAAACCATCGCGGCGCGTACCGGATACAGCCGTCCTCACACCGTGCATTGCGGCCCCAATGGCATTTTCGTTAGCGCGCTTGGGGCGCCCGATGGAAACGGACCAGGCGGAATTTTCATTCTCGATCCGGAAAGCTTTGATGTTTTGGGGAAGTGGGGGATCGATCGCGGGCCACAGCATTTTGGTTACGACTTCTGGTGGCACCTGGGATACGACACACTCATCAGCAGCGAGTGGGGCACGCCCAACATGGTCGAAAAGGGAGTGAATCCCGAAATTTTGTTGAAGGGCGGGTATGGTCATTCGCTGCACGTTTGGGATTTGCGTAAGCGGCGGCATGTGCAAGCGCTCGATCTCGGCGCGGAACAGCAGATGGTGTTGGAACTTCGGCCCGCGCACGATCCCGCCAAGGCCTATGGATTCGTGGGTGTTGTTGTTTCGCTGAAAGATCTTTCCGCTTCGATCTGGTTGTGGCCCGCAAAAAGATAAGTGGGCGATAAAGAAGGTGATCGAAATTCCCGCGGAGGCTGCTGATCCGGAAAAACTTCCGCCGCTGCTGAAAGGCTTCAAAGCCGTGCCGCCGTTGGTCACGGACATTAATCTTTCTCTGGACGACCGATTTCTGTACGTCTCTTGCTGGGGCACTGGAGAATTTCAGCAATACGACGTGTCCGATCCTTTTCATCCGAAACTAACGGGATCTGTACACCTGGGCGGCATCGTCCGCCGCGCCGCGCACCCACGCGCTCCGCAAACTCCATTAAATGGTGGACCACAAATGGTGGAGCTAAGCCGCGATGGCAAGCGCGTTTATTTCACCAACTCGCTTTACGCTCCGTGGGATGAACAATTCTATCCCGACGGCGTTCGTAGTTGGATGGTGAAACTGGATGCCAAGCCGGAAGGAGGAATTGCTTTGGATCAGAAGTTCTTCCTGGAAACGGATGGTCTGCGCAGCCATCAGGTCCATCTTGAAGGTGGCGACGCCTCTTCCGATTCGTATTGTTACTCGTGATGCACGGGCATGCATGGGCGTGGGTGGCGCTGTTTTTGCTAGGCGCGTACCACGGAATCAATCCATCCATGGGATGGCTCTTTGCGGTCGCCTTAGGGCTGCAAAAAAAGAGCGGGCGCGCAGTGTGGGAGTCGCTGCTGCCGATCGCGACAGGGCATGTCATCGCCATCGTGGCCGTAATTCTCGTAGCGGTGCTCGCCGGTGCGGTGTTGCCGGTTCATGTTTTAAGGATCGCCGTGGCGGTCATTTTGATTGGCTTCGGCGCATACCGCATCGTGAGCCAGAGCCATCCGCGCTTTGGCGGCATGCAAGTCGGTTTTCGCGATCTGACGATATGGTCGTTCCTGATGGCTTGCGCCCACGGCGCGGGATTGATGCTCTTGCCGGTTTTGCTGGGTATGTCCGCGATGGGAGCAGGGCATGAGGCGCATCTCGCCGCTTTCCGCAGCGTGAAATTGCAATTGTTCGCGGTGGCGATTCACACCTTCGGATATCTGTTGCTAACTGGAACAATTGCGTGGGTAGTCTTCACAAAGCTCGGCGTTTCAGTTTTGCGAAAGGCGTGGCTCAATCTGGATTTCGTATGGGCAGTCGCGCTCATAGCTACCGCGGGATTGACACTGGTTTTTTCGTGGTTCTAAAGTGCGTTTTTTTTACTGCGGCTTCTGACCCGGGCGCAGTGGGGTCGCGGGTTGCGCAGGTGGCGGCGCGATGAATTTCGCGTCATCCACCGGCACGTTCTGCTTCATCTCTTCCACCTGAATGGTGAAGTGGTTTCCTGGCCGCGAGATAGTCCACTTGAAAGGCACTTTGACGCCATCGGCCTCGCGATAATCGGCGTAATCGATCTGCGTGGGATTCAATTCCAGCGGACTCTGCGCGTAACGTATCAGTCTCAACAGTAATCCGGTCTGCGTGTCGACATATAACCGCAACGGCGGGCGGCCTTCTTCGTATCCCATCACCAGATAAGTGTCGTGGCCGTCGATTTTTTCACCGCTGTCGACCTTAAATTTCGGATACAGCGTTTTCACGTGAACAGGAAAATGCAGATCGGCATCCAGCCGCGCCGAATTATTTTCTGAAGCGGACATCATGTGCGCCGGTCTTCCCGGGACGCTCAGCCAGCCGCGCTGGCCGTCAAACGCGGTGACGCTGTCGCCGTCTTTCAGGTGCATCACCGAAACGCGCTTGTCCGGGGCTTTCGAATAAACTTCCGCAGGGAAACTTTGCCCGCCAAACGCCATCAGCGTTCCCTTTTGTACCCGAGTGGTGATTTTCTCTACTGCTGTTGCTCCGCCAACCGCCGCAAGATATTTGTCGAGTAACTCTTCCGGCTTTGGCAACACCGGATTTTCCACGAGCTTTTTCCCTGGCGCTCCAGGGCCCGCCATTTCCTCGTCCTTGATCGCGGCGATGCTCACGGGCATAGCCGCGCCGCGGTGGCACGTGTAGCAGGTAACATCCAGTCGTCCCTCGAAATTAGCTTTATCGATGTCCAACATCATGGTGATCATCTGTCGCGCGATTTTCTTCGGCTTTTTGTCGTCGCTGTCCATTTTTTCGTGGACATGACAGAACTCGCACTCGACGCCCAGGGACGCGGAGATGAACTGCATCGCTGGAATTAGCTGGTCGGCGGGAATGCCCTTCAGCGCCTGAATATTCTTGAACTGTTCTTCCGCCAGCTTTTGACCGGCGGGTTTTTGACTGGTGGCCTTTGGTTCTTGGTTGGCGCCCTTCGCGCTGGCTTCGCCATTCACCGCCGCAGTACCGGCGGCTGGACTATTTTGTGAGGTGGCGTTTTGCGCTTGCGCATGCGGCCCGGCGAATGGCCCAATCGCACACAGCAAAATCCCGCAGCCAATACTAAGCCAAGCAATCACCCGTTGCCGTTTCATATCCGCCCTCGCAATACGCAGAGTCGCAACAAGCAGTCCCTGGAACACGCAGGATTGTAGCAAATGGTCCGCTGAGGCGAATCAGATTTTGCTTGCCGGAAGAAATTACGCGCTGATCTCGCCGCTCTTTGCCAGCGCAGTAATGCGGTCGGCGGCGCGGAACGCCAGCGCTTCGATGGTCATGGTAGGTTGGCCGCGGCCGGAAGTTACAAAGCTGCTGCCGTCGCAGAGAAAAAGATTTTTTACGTCATGCGTTCGATGATCGGTGTTGATCACCGATGTTTTCGGATCGGCGCCCATACGGCAGGTGCCCAGCAAGTGCACCGCGAATTCCTGCTCGGTGATCGGGTAACTCCACTTTTTCGTGGCGCCAGCAGCGTCCAGCAATTCGAGTGCGCGATCGTTCAGCCACTTCGCTACTTTCAGATCATCAGGATGATCTTTGTAGGTCATGCGCAATGCCGGCAAGCCCCACGCATCTTTGAGCTCCGGGTCCAGCGAAAAACTGTTGTCCTCCCTGGCTAGAGAAGTGGCGTGCGAAAACACTTCCATGGTGCGCGTATAGTTTTGAGCCAGCGTTTCTTGAATGCGCTTCCCCACTTAGGCGTGTCCGGCGGCAGACTGTTCAGTGCGAATCCGATGGGAGTGGCGTCAAATCGGGCGTCCAGTCCTCCGCCGCCGCAAAATCCGACCTTTTGCGCATCCAGCTCATAAAAATCGTGGAGAATACGGCTTACCGCGAAGCCTTTGTAATCGTTCAGCGGATGTTCGAAGACGCCCAGGGAAATGGCGCCGCTGTTCAGCATCAGATTCTTGCCGACCACGCCGCTCGAATTATTCGCAAGGCCATTTGGAAATTGTGCGTTGGCGGACATCAACAAGAGTCGCAGCGTTTCCGCGCCATTCGCGCACACAATCGCCACTGTGGCTTTCTGCAGGTGGGTGTATTTGTACTTCTCGAAGTATGCGGCCCCGATGGCGCGGCCCCGGGCGTCTATTTCGATGCGGTGCACGTAGGAGTCCGGGCGAATTTCGCAGCGTCCGGTTTTTTCTGCGACGCGAATCG
>CAVPKZ010000030.1:0-22804 GCA_963705755.1 uncultured Acidobacteriota bacterium
GACTCAACGGCACTTCAGCAACGTTCACCGCCGCGACCGCCATCCTGACCAACGGCGACACAATTCCTGATTGCTCGCTGATAAACCAACGCGCGCCGCCCACGCGCAATCCCACACTAGCACCGCTGAAAATGTCAGCACCCCGCGGCTGTCCCTCAGTACGCTGGGTGACGCGTTTGTCGAGGCTGTTCCCGATGCCACATTGCTGGCCCTGGCAAGACAAGACGGCGGCCAGGCCATAATGGTTCCGGTCTTGGAATCGCCGAACACTTCCGAAGTCGGACGCTTCGGCTGGAAAAACTCCAGCACGCCAGTCTTTTCAGTTTTGCCGGAGACGCGTATTTCAATGAGATGGGCATTACCAACGAGCTATTTCCCGACGAAGTTACCACCACATGCGAACTCGCCGGCGTCCCTCATCCGAATGACGTCCACCACGATCTTGTCAACTTGACGCTTTTCATGCGTGCCACAAAAGTTCCTCCGCGTGGCCCCATCACTGCCCAAGTGAATCAAGGCCAAGCCATCTTCGAAGGCATCGGTTGCGCCACGTGCCACGTGAGCACATTAGTCACCGCCCCAGCTGGCACCGCCATACACGGAGGCACCTATGTCGTTTCCGCCGCGCTCGGTAGCAAACAATTTCATCCCTTTGGAGATTTCTTACTTCATGACATTGGCACTGGGGATGGTATTCAGCAAAACGGCCCGGCCGATACCGCCTACAAGATTCGCACCGCGCCTCTTTTGGGGACTGCGTACGCGCACCCAACTCTTGCACGATGCCTCCGCCATAACCCTCGAACAGGCCATTCAAAAGCACACTCATGAAGCCGCCACTGAAGTACAGAAATACAACCAGCTCAATGCACCTCAGAAACAATTATTGGACGTTTTCTTAGACTCTCTGTGACGAAAATTACTGGAAGGGAATTAATCCAATTCCAAAGCGGAACGCCCACCCCCTGTTCTCAAAGGGTGGGCGTTAGTTTGCCGATATATACGAGTAACGGCCGGCAGCGAAATTGTTTTTTCGGCTTGGATTTATGATTTTTGATTTAGTTGTTGCCGGTCGCTTCGGCTATTTCCGCGTTGGCTTGCTGATAGCCGGCCAGGAATGCTTGGCGATCGTCTTGCGTGGACCAGCGCCCCACGGGAGCCAGACGTTGGTCGCCCCGCTGCGCCGCCAGCTTGCCTAGTATAAGCCGTCACGGTAAGCGGCGGACAATAACGGATCAATGGCGCGCGATTGCGAAGTAGCAGCAGCTTGCGGTTTAACGGATGTTTCTGGCGTTTCCTTCATCGATCTGGCCCCCTGCACAGCATGCGTCGCAAATGTCAGCGACGCTGCAACGATCACCACCCAGTATGCGCCTCGTGCGTTCGTAAAAGCATTGTTCATCATTGATCTCCCGTGTGTTTTAAAGTTCATCGGCGAAATATTTTTCGAACTTCACGGTGGTAGATGAACCGGTTGCATGCCTCGTTGTCGCTCCAACCACAAGGTTTACGTTCTTAACTCCATCTTTGCGTGCTCTTTACGAGAGCGCCTCGCGTAGCGATGTAGAATGGAAATGTCGCTTCGCACAATGAAAATGGAACTTCGCATCGCAAACTCGCGTTATGGATTTTGACAAAATAAAACACCGTACCTGGCTATCGTGGGCCGCTGTCGCCCTCCTCGTAGCTCTCTGCGCGGTGCTCGCTGGGTTGCAATATCGCTGGATCCGCGAAGTCGCCGACGCCGAAAGTTACCGGCTCCGCGAAGATCTGCAGTACCGGCTCAATCTCTTACGTCGCAATTTAAACGATGAAGTTTTTGCTACCTGCTACGGCTACATTCCGGCCAACTGGGAAATTCAAAAGCTTGGCAGAGACCTGGCCTACCTCTCTCAATATCGCAACCGCAAAGAATCGGGTGACCGTGTGGTCCGGCGCATGGCCCTGGCCGTTCCGGATAAACTCGATCTCCTATTGTTATTTCCGGACGACACTGGAACGCATCTCGTCCCGGGAAATTGGCCGCTCGAATGGGATGCCATGCGCAAAAGTCTTATCGTGCGCTTACGCGGAGGGCCCGCACCGCTGAATCAATCTTCAACCCTGCTGGAATTTCCCCGCTTCGGCACCGACACGCGCTCGGTCCTCGCTGGTGGAACAGGAATGGCTATTGCTTGACCTCGATGCCGATCACATCGGCCACACACTGCTTTCCGATATGTTGAATCGTTATCTCGGACAACACGGAAAACTGAGTACGACGCGGAAGTTGTGGCGCGCGCAAATCCTGCAATCACTATTTATCGCTCCTCTACCGATTCCTCACGAGCGGCAACATGGATTCCTGACGCTTCCGTCGACCTCTTGGAAATAGCTCGCCCGCAATCAGCACTCCCCGGACCGCCGTCTTCGTCCGCAGATTCCCATCCGGCGGTCCTCGTCGTTGCGCCGTCCAATACCGGCCCAGAACCCGGACCAAACCGCGCATTGTGGACCTTGCGCGTACATCATCACACCGGTTCACTTGAAACCATCGTCGCAAAAGGGCGCCGCACCAATGATCTTCTTGCTGCTGGATTACTGCTGCTCATTTTCGCTACAACCTACGCGCTGGTGCGTTTTTCTCGCCGCGCGCAAAATCTCGCAGAGTTGCAAATGAACTTCGTCGCCGGGGTTTCCCACGAATTGCGTACTCCGCTCACCGTCATTCGCACCGCAGCCTACAATCTGCGCGGCGATCTTGCTAACCAACCCGGTCAAGTCGCTCGTTACGGCTCATTGATTAGTGAGCAAGCCGAAAAGCTTTCTGCCCTGGTCGAACAAGTGTTGCGTTATGGAAATGCGCGCGCCGGCCGCGTCCTTCAGAAGCGTGAGCCAGTCCCCGTTCAGGAATTGATAGAAGCCGGCCTGCTTGCCGCTCGTAATGCCGCGCCCACAAAAGATGTTGTCGTTGAAAAACACATCGAGCCTGATTTGCCTCTCATCCTGGCGGACAGGGAATCCATGCAACACGCGCTGCAAAATCTTTTTGAGAACGCCATGAAGTACGGCGCGCCCGGCGGCGATTGGATCGGCATCTCCGCAACACCCACAAAAAATGGCGGCCCGCCCGCTGTCGAGATTCGCGTGACTGATCATGGCCCCGGCATTCCCGCCGAAGAACGCGAGTACATTTTCGATCCCTTTTTTCGCGGCCAACGCCCGTTAAGCGATCAGATTCACGGCACCGGCTTGGGCTTGAATTCGGTCAAGAGAATTATCCAAGCGCACGGTGGCACTGTCGCAGTGCGGGACAACTCCGGTTCAGGCGCCGAATTTATCGTTCGCGTTCCCGTCGCTCCGTCAAGCGTGGTTTCAGCAGCCACGCCTTTACATAAGAACGACCAGAAAAACGATCAGAAAATTGAGCCACCCCAATGAACCCGATTCTTCTCATCGAAGATGAACCCGGCCTGGTGATGACCATTACCGATTTGCTTACCGCTGAAGGTCATCGCGTTGAAAGCGTCTCCGACGGCGACGCCGGCCTCGCCAAGGCCACAAAAGAGAAATTCGCGCTGATCATTCTGGATGTCATGCTCCCCAAAAAAACCGGCTTCGAAGTTTGTCGCCAGCTGCGTCAAACAGGCATCGACACCGCTATCCTGATGCTCACCGCCAAAACCCAGGTCGTCGATCGCGTCGTGGGCTTGAAACTTGGTGCCGACGATTATCTGACCAAGCCCTTCGATCCCGCGGAATTGCTCGCGCGCGTCGAAGCGTTACTCCGCCGCGTCAACAAAGAAAACCGCGTCAACGTGCGCACCTTTCATTTTGGCGATGTCGAAATTGATTTTGAACGCGCCGAGGTGCGCAAGGCCGGCCTACCGCTCGCCTTGGCGGCCAAAGAACTTCAACTACTACGCTATCTCGTGAATCATCGCGACCGCGTGGTTCCGCGCGTGGAAATTCTCCAGGAAGTCTGGGAGTACGACAGCGAAGTCTCTTCTCGCACCATCGATGTGCACGTCGCCTGGCTTCGTCAGAAGCTCGACAATCCGCAAAATCCAAAATTCATCCAGACCGTCCGCGGCAAAGGTTACCGATTCACACAACCCGACTAGCGGAACAACGGTCCTCTAACCTCCAAACGCAACTCACTTAAACCTAAGATACCCGCAAGACCTGATTGTCATGTATCGTGACGCATGGTACGTTACCGCCCAGAATCTAAAGGTGCTCGCCACTTATTGGCTGTCACCTGATTCGACGGGTGACAGCGAATTAATTCGCTTGGCAACCCGTCATTTTCTAGAAAGTCAGCCTGGCTTCAAGGTTGGCGGCGAAGCTGGGACGGAACTGACGCTCTCGAAAAGGCCACTCACCTCAATCCCTACCTGATTATTCTTGCTATCGCTATGCCCCGCATGAACGGCCTGCAGACCGCTCGCGAGCTGCGTGCCCGCATGTACCGGGTGCCTATCATCTTGTTTACTTGGTATGCCGACGCTGTTCAACCTGAGGATGCTGCGGCCGCCGGGATCACTGCCGTAATTTCCAAATCAAATCCTGCCGCGCTTCAAAATCACGTCGAGTTTGCTTGCCACCGCATAGCCGCAGGTGTCGAACTGCAGCAACTTCAAGCGAGATCTAATTCGATTTCATCCACGTAGCACCAACCCCAGTCTTCCCCTGACTCAAACGATTTTATGATCGGATGCGTAGTCTTGTGAAAATGCTTCGTGGCGTGCTTGTTCTTGGAGCTGTCGCAGCAACCCACGTGCCCGCACTCCAGGCACAATCGCAAATGTACCCAGGTGTCGCCCATTTTCAAACACTCTTCGCAGCCTTGTGGTGTTTTCGGCTTCACCGGCCGTATCTGATCGAGATGCGTGCACTCCGCCATGTTTTTTCTCCTCGCTAAAAATTAGACCGAATCGAGGCCATTCACCTGTTCATTGGGCAGATTCTACACCTGCGAAGCTCTTGAGTCTTCGGTGGCCATCTTGTAGGCGTTTGCCTTAACTCGATTCGTTTCGGTTATCGTCAGCCGAGCCCGTGCTACACTTCGCGCTTCGAAAAGGAAGCACACGTGAAATCAACAATCGCTTTGGCGTTGCTGTGCCTGCTGCTGGCGAATGGCACTTACGCCCAAAGCAACTTAAATGCCCAAAATGTATCCGACCAAAAACTAAAGTCCCTATGGACCAAACTTGAATCCACCATTAACGACATCGATCGCAATCTCGACGGCGTACTTGGTGTAGCCATTGAAGACCTGACCACCGGCCAGCGCTTTTTGCTGCATGGAGATTCCATTTTCCCCCAGGCCAGTTCTATCAAGATCGCCGTGCTCGCCGAGCTTTATCATCAGGCGAAGCAGTCCGCCGAGGGCGCATCGGGCAAGGCAAAATTGACAGACCTCTACACCGTGCGCGCCACCGACCTGGTTCAGGATAGCGACATCATGGGCGGTCTTACACCCGGCGTCACGCAGCTTACCAACCGTGATCTCGCCACCATGATGGTGGCCGTCAGCGACAATTCCGCCACCAATGTCCTCTTCGATCGTCTCGGCATGGAAAATGTCAACGCGCTGCTCGACGGCCTCGGGCTTCACAACACTAAACTCCGCCGCAAAATGATGGACGTCAAAGCCGCCACGGAAGGCCGCGAAAATATCTCCACGCCGCAGGACATGCTCACGCTGCTGGAACAGATTTATCAGGGCAAAGTGTTGAACAAGGAAATGACCGCGGACTTTTTCAAAATGCTTAGCACCCCCAAGGACAGTTTCATTCCTCGCGACCTGCCTGACGGGCTGCAAATCGCCAACAAACCGGGCGAACTCGAAGCGGTGCGCAACGATTCCGGAATCGTCTTCTTGGCAGAATCGCCCTTACATCATCTGCGTGATGACCACGTATCTAGTCCGCGAGCGTGACGGGGAAGAAGCCATCGCCAAAATCTCCTCAGCCGCCTACCGTTATTTCGACCGCCTCGCCCGCTCCTCGCCAGACGGTCGCGTCATCTCCGAGCGCAACTCCGCAGCTCCAAAATAGAAATTTAGCGAGATGATGCGGGGCGCTGAGGACCACGACCGCCGCTGGTGATTGTGCGAATGGCTTGTCTAATCTGAAACGCTGAAGAAACCTGGCCCTAAAATAGAGCAGTAGGCCGCCGCTCCCACTTCTTGCTCTTCTCTTTGGCGATCCCTTCGACGTCCTTCACATACGCCCCGGCCTGCGTCAAAACATGATGCAAATCATTCCCCAAGCTGATAAACGTAAATCCCTTGTCCAAAAATTCTCCCACCCGCGCAGTGCCAAACAAAAATATCCCTAAAATTATTTTGTTCTTGCGCGCTTCCGCGATCAGCTTCTCGGTTGCCGCGCCCAGTTCCGGCGAAGTGTACATCAGCGGAAACTCATACTTTTCATACAAGCCCATGGACATGCACAAATCGTTCTGCCCCAAAAAAAAAATATCCACGCCCGGCACCGCCGCGATCTCCGCCATATTTTCGATGCACGAAGCGGTCTCCACTTGCAGCGCCACAATCAAATTATTGTTGGCGTTGCCCGCGTAGCCCAGGAGCCCCGCTTTGTTCATGCTGCGTTGCGGAAAATAAACAGAACGGGTCCCCGCCGTCGGATATTTTGTGCAGCTCACCGCCTGTCGCGCCTCCTCCGCCGTATTGATATACGGAACCAGCACGCCATCGGCGCCCATATCCAGCGCCTGCTGAATCCCCGGCGCGGTCATTGTAACCGGCCACGCGAACCATCGATTTGGCGCCGCCACTCGCGATTCGCAGTCAACATCGCCGATAATTTTTCGTAACCCATCGGCCCGTGCTGCGTATCCACCAGCAGCCAGTCATAGCCGCTGTGCGCCAGTTGCTCCGCCACCGTAGGGCTATGCGAATTCAGAAACAACCCCAGCTTCGGTTTCCCGTCGCGCAATTCCTTCTTTAACTCCGCCCCCCTCACCACATCCGCCATCGCCATCTCCTTATTTCGTACCGCTACAAACATTTGTCCAAATAAGATTTACAAAAGTGCCACAGTCTAACCGTTCCGAGGAGTAGGATGCGGAGCGAACACAGATCGTTTTTCACCGCCGCTGATTTCAGCGGTCTGTGTCAATTGCCGGCCTTCAATTTCGCCAAGAAAATCAAAGTCTCCACTGGGCGACAGCGGCAATATCTCCAATTCCTTTTGATGTACCGAAACCGCATCCCCAAACCACAACGGCAAATATGGTAAATCCGTAGCCAGGATTTTCTGCGCTTCGCTGCACAACGCTTTGCGCTTTTCGCGATCCATCTCCACGCGAATCTGGTCCGTCAGCGTATCCATCCGCGCATTTCGGTAATGCCCGCGGTTCGCCCCGTCCGGCGGAAACCGCTTCGAAGAAAACAAAAATTCAAAAACGTCCGGGTCGTTATTCGCGCCCACCCAGCGAAACAAATTGATCTCAAAATTCCCCTTAACCAAGTCCGATAGCAGCGTCGCGGCCTCCAGCGAACGAACTTCCAAAGCAACTCCCACGTGCCGCCATTGTTCCTGCAGCGCCGCGCCAATCAGACGCGCCTGCTCGTCCGTCGATGTCTTCAGCATCAAATGCATTCGCACGCCATTTTCTTTGCGGGGAAATCCCGCCGCGTCCAGCAACGCCTCGGCGCGCGCGGTGTCCAGCGAATAGGTCGTCACGTTGGGCTCGTACGCCCAGTGATTCGGCGGCATAACACCGTTCGCGATGCGCGCCTGCCCGTGCAGCAAATAACGAATCAGCGTTTCGCGATCCGTAGCATACGCCAGCGCTTGCCGCACTTCGCGTCGCCCAACAAGCGCGTCGTCGATGTTGAATCCCAGATACGCCAGGTTCGTCCCCGCGCGCTCGGACACCCCCAGCTCCGGTCGACGTGCCAACACCGGCACCATGTCCGGCGACAGGGAACTAATCTCCAAATCCCCCGACCCCTTGCGCAATTCCAACGCGCGCACAATCGCGTCGGGCACGACACGCGCGCGCAGCCGCGAAAGGCTCGGCGCGCCGCCAAAATAATCCGCATTCGCCGCTAAAACCACTTCGTCATCCTGGGCCTGGCTCACCAACCGGAACGGCCCCGACCCGATCAACCCGCGTGACAAATTCGTAACGGCATTCGCAGGCACAATCCCAATCGCGGGCCGCGATACCGTCCACAAAAACGACGCGTACGGTTCCTTCAAGCGAAAAATCACCGTTCGCGCATCCGGCGCCTCTATATTCGCGATCATGCGAAAGGCTCCACGCTTTGCCGAGTGGTTCGCCATATTCAAAATAAAATCAAACGTAGCTTTCACATCAGTGGCGGTCAGCGCGCTGCCATCGTGAAACCGCACCCCCGGCCGCAAATGAAAAACATAAGTCAGCGGATCTGGCGTATCCCACGACTCGGCCAGATCGCCACGCAAATTCATCTGCTCATCGCGCTCCACCAGACTGCTGAATATCAGTCCATCCAGATGCTGCGACTGCCCATCGGTAGCAAATCGCGGATCAAGATTCGTAGGATTCGATTCAATCAGCAGCGTAACCGCCGACCGGTCGGCCTTTGCGGTATGCGAACAACCGCCCAGCGCAATCACCGCGAAACCACCAACCAACCCGCAGCATCCAGCCATCAAGCAACCAACAGTCATCCCGACCGAAGCGGGCCGACGCTTTTTCTTCTTCTTCTCTCCTGCGAAGAAGTCGGCCCGCGAAGTGGAGGGATTCTCTCTTCGATCTATCGCGCAAGCCTGTCATCACTTTCATCAGCCGCTGGTTCTATCAGCCAACGCATCAGCGCGCGCCCGCGTAACAAATCTTCCCCAGCACAGCAGGCCCGCTCGCCCCCGTAGCAGAAAAAACATTCCCCGCACGTTGATGAAACGTTTCATAAGCCAGCAGCGCAAACGCAAACGCCTCCTTGCCTTCTTCCGGTACGCCCAGCCTCGAAGAGGGAAGCACTTCAACTCCCGGCAACGCCGCCCCCAGTTGCCCCATGATCAACGGATTCCGCGCGCCACCGCCCGAAACAATCAACTGATTTATCTTCGTTGTGCGCGTCACGAAGCGGTTCAACGCATCCACTACCGACAGCGCGGTAAAAATCGTCACGCAACGAATCAAATCATTACGTTTCGCGCGGTATCGTCGCCCCAGCGCCAACACGCGCCTCACATAAGCCGCGCCATAATATTCGCGACCGGTAGATTTCGGCGGTGCCTCCCGCAAATAAGGATCGCGCATCAATTCATCCAGCAGCCCCGGAATCGCCCGCCCCGTCAGCGCCATTCGCGCTCCGTCGTCAAACTTCTTCCGGCCACGCGTGAAATGCGCCACCAGCGCATCAACCAACATATTTGCCGGCCCAGTATCAAACGCAAACACCTTCTCCCGCGCCGCGCCCGCAGGAATAATCGTAACATTGGCAATCCCGCCCAGGTTCAACGACGCGCGCCCCAGTTTCCCATCGCTATATAGAAGATAGTCGGCATATGGCACCAGCGGCGCGCCCTGCCCTCCCACAGCCATATCCGCGGGACGAAAATCAGCCACAGTAGTAACGCCAGTCCGCGCCGCAATCACCGCACCTTCGCCAATCTGCAGAGTGGAAGCAGTCAGTGCGCCCAGGTACTTCGTCGGAACCCCCTGGTGAAAAATCGTCTGACCGTGGCTCCCAATTAAATCCACCGAAGAAATCGCCACGCGAAAGCGTTTGCAAGCAGTTTTCGCCGCATCCGCAAACAATTGTCCCAGCCGAAAATTAAGCTGGCTCAACTCCCCCGCCGTAATCGCCCGCCGTTCCGCCACACGCAAAATCTCCGCGCGCACTTGCGCCGGAAATTTCACCGCGGTGTGATTCAAGAGCCGCGCCTTCACCCGCGGCGGCGCACCCGAAATGCGCGCCACCGCAATATCAATTCCATCCGCGGAAGTCCCGGACATCAGCCCCAATACCAGCATCCCGCGTTCTTTCGCGCGAGCGCTCATGAAATCTGCTTCTTCAATTCGGCCAGCAGATTCAACGCGTCTAGCGGCTTCAATTGATCCAGATCGGCGCCGCGCAATTTATCAATCACTTCGCGATCCAACGCCGTAAACAACACCGCCTGGTCCCCGTTATGATTGCCATTCCCGTTCGCGCCTGGCGACAGAGTCTCGCTCAGCTCGTGTTCATTCTGCTCGTGCTTCAAAAGCACCTCGCGCGCCCGCGCGATCACGCTCCGCGGCAGACCCGCAAGCCGTGCCACTTCGATTCCATAACTCTTATCCGCGCTTCCGGGCTCCACCCGCCGCAGAAACACAATTTCGTTCGGCGTTTCTTTCACCGACACATGGACATTCTTCACCGCCGAAAGCAAATCCGCCAATTCCGTCAACTCGTGATAGTGCGTGGCAAAAAGTGTCCGCGCCCCACTGTGCTGCTGCAAATGTTCCACCACCGCCCAGGCGATCGACAACCCGTCAAACGTCGAAGTCCCGCGCCCAACTTCATCCAGCAGCACCAGGCTTGACGGCGTAGCGTGATGCAAAATAGCCGCCACCTCGCTCATCTCCACCAGAAATGTCGAACGCCCGCGCGCCAGGTTATCGCTGGCTCCAATCCGCGTGAAAATTCTGTCCGTCACCGGCAATTTCGCTTGCCTCGCCGGCACGAAACATCCCATCTGCGCCATTAACACAATCAGCGCAGCCTGCCGCAAATACGTCGACTTGCCACCCATATTTGGCCCGGTGATCAGCAACAACTGCTGCCGCTGCGATTCAAGATACAAATCATTCGGCACAAAACGCTCGCCACGTTGCCGTAGCAACTCCTCAATTACCGGGTGACGCCCATCGACAATCAACAATTCCCCTGTGGCGTTAAATTCCGGCCGGCAATATCCGCGCTCCGCAGCCAGCTTGGCAAAAGAAGTCAGCACGTCCAGTTGCGCAATCGCGCTGGCCGTAACCCGCAGCCGCGCCGCATGTGCCGCGGCTCCCGAGCGCAATTCCACAAACAGCCGGTTCTCAATCTCCGCGATGCGTTCGTCAGCCGCCAGAATCTTCCGCTCGTACTCTTTCAATTCCGCGGAAGTAAAGCGTTCGGCATTCACAAGAGTCTGCTTCCGTTCGTAATCAGCCGGTGCAAGATGCAGATTCGCTTTGGAAATCTCAATGTAGTACCCAAAAATAGAATTAAAGCGAATCTTCAGCGACGCGATTCCAGTCCGCTTTCTCTCCCGCTCTTCCATCGCAGCAATAATCTCTTTGCTGTGCTGGCTCAGGTTGCGCAGTTCGTCCAGTTCGCCATCAAACCCACTTCGAATCATTCCCGGTGTGGTCGCCAGCGCCGGCGGCTCGTCGGAAATGCCGCGCTCCAACCGTTCGCGCACATCGCTCAGCTCATCAATCTCCGTAAAAATACGCCGCAATAATTCGCTGCCCCCTGCGGGAGGCGGCGTTAAGAAATTTTTCAGCAACGGAAGTCGTGCCAGAGATTTGCGCAACGCGACCAACTCACGCGGAGTTGCAAGACCCAGCGTAATGCGGCTAGTAATCCTCTCCAGATCCAGAATCCCTTTTAATTCCCTGCGAATTTCTCCGCGCACCATGGTCTGCTGCACCAACTGCGCCACAGCACTCAATCGCGTTTCGATCGCCACAGGATCGATCAGCGGCCGCATCATCCACGACCGCAACAGTCGCGCGCCCATTCCGGTCACCGTCACGTCCAGCGCCGCGATCAACGTAGTCGGCCCAACGCGGCCGCTCTCTTCGATGAAAATTGGATTGATCAACTCAAGATTGCGCACCGAAACCGGATCGAGGACCAGCGCATTGTGTTGCTCGTAATAACGCACGCCATCAAGATGCCGCAGCGCCTCCACGCTATGCGCATCGCCTCCACGCGCGGCGTTTTCGCGCAGGTAATGAATGATCGCCCCGGCCGTCGCCATCGATTGCGGGTGCCCATCCAGGCCAAACCCGGTCAACTCCGCCACTCCAAACTGTTCCCGCAGAATTCGTTCCGCGTAATCGTGTTGGAAAATCCATTCATCCAGCCGCGATTCAACGCCGCCCGTCCCATCCAGCAGGGAAGTCTTCGCCGTTTCAAATAATTGTTGTGAACGAGGCAGCAGCGTTTCGCGCGGCCTCAGCAATTGAAGTTCATCGCGCAGCGCTTCGACAGCGCCGGCACCGCTAAACTCCGTGGCCTGAAATTCGCCGGTGGACAAGTCCACATACGCCATTCCCAACGTGCCCGCAGCGTCCTTCGCGACCGCCGCCAGAAAATTATTCTCGCGCGCTTCCAGCACTGCGCCATCTGTCGCGGTCCCCGGAGTGATAACCCGTACCACTTCCCGCCGCACAATTTTCTTGCCCGGCCCCGGCAATTCCATCTGATCGCAAATGGCAATTTTGAATCCCGCGCGAATCAGCCGCGCGATATATCCATCCGCAGCATGGTAAGGAACGCCACACATGGGAATGGGCTGGCCTTTTTCGCGGTTTCTGGAAGTAAGCGTGATCTGCAATTCGCGCGCGGCGATGATCGCGTCTTCGTAAAACAGCTCGTAGAAATCACCGAGGCGGAAAAGCAGCAGTGCGTGCGGATACCGCGACTTAATAGCCTGGTACTGCTGCATGAGCGGGGTGGTAGCTTCGATCATGGAAGTAAGCGGAATCTTGCGCGTCGGTCTAACTCATGTGTTTCACGCCTTCGCGCAGCCGCAGACCAACCGCGCGCCAATCCTTGGCCGCGATTCACTCGCGGATTCCCGATTGTGTCAGCACAAACGCATAGTCCAGCGCCACTTCGCGCAAATAGTCGTATCGCCCGGAAGCCCCGCCATGTCCCGCACCCATATTCACCTTAAACAGCAACGGATTTGTGTCCGTCTTCATGGCCCGCATCTTCGCCACATACTTGGCGGGCTCCCAATACATCACCTGGCTGTCGTTCAATCCTGTTTTCACCAGCATCGCCGGATACGCGCAGCGCGTTACATTCGTATAAGGGCAATACGATTTCATCACCCAATAATCTTCCGCCACCTGCGGATCGCCCCACTCTTCATATTCGCCCACCGTCAGCGGCAGGGATGCGTCCAGCATGGTGTTCAACACATCCACGAATGGCACATGTGAAATCGCCGTGTGAAATAAATAAGGACGCAGATTTACAACTGCGCCGATCAGCAGTCCGCCGGCGCTCCCGCCTTCAATAATCAATTTCTCAGGCGACGTGTACCGCTGCGCGATCAAAAATTCCGCCGCCGCAATAAAATCGGTGAAGGTATTCATCTTTTGGCGCATCCGTCCAGCATCGTGCCAGGGTTTGCCCAATTCGCCGCCGCCCCGGATATGTACAATCGCAAAAACAACGCCGCGGTCCAACAAACTCAAGCGATTTGAGCTAAACGTCACTGGAACGGAGATGCCGTAACTTCCATATCCATACAGCAACAATGCCGCACCGGTGTTGCGATCTTCCGGCCATCGAGGCTCGTTAGCAAAAGTGTCTCGCCGGAACACCACGGAAATGGGTATCTGCGTTGCGTCCGCTGCCGTAACATGCAGTCGCTCGGTGACATATCGTCGCGCATCATATTCACCGAGCACCGGTTGCTGCTTCAGCAAAACGCGCTCCCGCGTGCGCACGTTGTAATCAAACACCGAACGCGGCGTCAAAAACGACTCGTACTGAAACCTCACGAAATCGCTTACAAATTCCGGGTTGGTACCCACCGAAGCGTTGTAAGCCGGCTCCGTAAATTCAATGCGGTGCGAAGTCTCCAGCAAATCGCCCTGGCGGCGTTCATTCTTATCTTTGACGTTCTGAAGATCGACGACCCGCAAATACGGCAACCCGCCCTCGCGCTCAAAAAGCACCAGATGATTTTCGAAGGCCTCCGCGCCCGCTAGCATCACGTCCGGCCGGTTAGGAATAACCTCGCGCCACCGTTCGCGCGCCGGCTCTTTGGTGGAAACTTCCATCAGCCTGAATGTTCGTCCGCCCGAATTGGTGCGGATGTAAAACACCCCAGCGTCCGAGGACTCTCCATCGCCCGGATGATGATCGACATAATATTCATGGTTATCTTCGCGCGCCGCGATCACAGAAAAATTACCGCCCGCGTGCCTGGCTGACAGAAACCGCACTTCGCTCGCCGTGTGGCTCGCGCTCGTCAGTAATAAGAAATTTCCGCTACGTGTGCGTTCCACGCCGATGCGGAACCGCTCATCCTTCTCTTCATAAAGCAAAATCGGCGCCTCGCCTGAACCCAGCACATGCCGGTACAAGCGATGCGAGCGTTTGGTGGTGTCATCCTCTTCAGTAAAAAACAGCGTGCGATTGTCCGCCGCCCACGCCACGCTGGTCACCCGCTCAAATCTTTCACCCAGCGTCTCGCCACTCGACAATTTTTTTATCTGCAGCGTGTACTGCCGAAATCCAGTAGTGTCCGTCGAATATGCCAGCAGATCGTTATCGTCGCTTACCTCAAAAGCACCAAGCCCCAAAAACGAATGGCCTTCCGCCAGCGCATTCAAATCCAGCAACAATTCCTCTGGCGCTCCCTCAATATCACGCCGCCGGCAACGCACCGGATACTGCTTGCCTTCTTCCGTACGCGTGAAATAGGAATAGCCCCGCAACCGGTAAGGCACTGACAAATCCGTCTGCTGAATTCGCCCTAGCATCTCCTGATAAAGTTTTTCTTGCAGGCCTTCCGTTGGGAGCAACACCTCGTCGGTGTAGGCGTTCTCCGCCTTCAAATAATCAATCACCTCGGCGCTTTCTTTATTGCGCAGCCACGCGTAATGATCCACGCGCCGGTCATCATGCAGCACCATGTCCACCGGTTCTCTTCGCGCAATTGGCGGTCTCGCCGCACCGGCGTTCACGCCGGCTGTGGAAACATTCACTGTGCTTTTCTCAGCCGTCGCTGCGCCGTTCGCCGTTGTGATTGCAAGAGTTGTAGTCGTTGTTTTTAAGTCTTTATCCATGCGCCCCAATTCGTGATTTCGCGCAGTCTAACCCCGCGGCTAGATCCACGCTGCCCATAATGTCTCGTTCTGATAAAAATTGGCTTCGTCCGCTATACTATCGGAACTTCGCACCCGTAGAAAGCCGCGGTCTGGTGAGACATCTAGCCAATTTCTCCGAGTGAGGGAATACCATGCCGGACGAAACCGAAATTAAACTCAAAATTCGCGACCTCAAGGCCTTCCAGCGCATCTTGAAACGCCTGGGTGCCAAGTCCGTCGGTTCTGCAACCGGCCGCGTTCACGAAGAAAATCTAATTTTCGACACGCCCGATGGCGGCCTCGCCAAACATGGACAGCTTCTCAGGCTCCGCACTGAAACAACAGCGCTACCCTCCAAAAAATCGCCCAAAGCCAATAAGCCCAAAAAGTCGCGCAAATCCGCTCCAGCCAGATCTTCAAAATCGCCCATACCAACTCGACAAATCCTCACCTTCAAGCGCCCCACCGCGCAGCAAATGGCAACTCCCTCCAGCCGCTATCCATCCTTCGGCTCCCACAAAGTACGCGACGAAATCGAAGCGCAGGTCACCGATTCCGCCAACCTCGTAAAAATCTTCGAAGGCCTGGGCATGCGCGGCTGGTTCCGCTACGAGAAATATCGCACCACCTACCAATTACCGGCCAAACACTCATGGGCGCGCGGCTTGCTCATCGAAGTCGACGAGACCCCGATCGGCACGTTCGTAGAACTAGAAGGCCCTCCCGCCACCATCGATCGCGCCGCCACCGATCTCGGCTATTCAAAAAGGGACTACATCCTGACCAATTACCTCTCGCTCTACGCCGAAGACTGCCGCGCAAGGGTCAACAACCGCAAAACATGCTCTTCCCCAATAAAAATAGCTGACGCTTTTTCAAAAAAGTTCACATTCTGAAAATTTTCTGCCGCAAACGTCATTCTTTGCTTGACTTGCAGCGCTCCTCGGCTTATCACTGCTCAGGGCATCGCGCGCGTTTTTTATTTCCCAACGCGTATGCCTCGCAGCATGCCCGACCTGCAATTCCGGGTCGTCAGTACGGAGCAAATTCTCTCTCGATGTACTTAAGCGGCGAACTCGAACCTGAGCCTGGCGGCGTCCCTGCCAGCGAAATACGAAGATGTTTCGGCCATAGCCACATCTTCGTGAGTTTTTCGGGCGTACCTTCCGCCCCGGTGCAAGCCGCCGCTGCGACACGTGTCGGGAAAAATTCGCCTATCGGGAGAGCTGCTCGGGGCTAGCGGCAAGTCCATTTCGTCCAGGAACTTGCCCGCAGCCTGTCGTCAGGTTTGCGGGTTTTTTGTTATCGGACGCTGCGGCATTCTCAGCACACGCAGCACAAGGAATACGTTTATGGAACTCTACGCAACCGAACTGATGGGCTCCAAAGCCTACGATCTGCAGGGTAATTACGTCGGGCGAGTACGCGAGTTCTTCATCGAGCCCGCCGACCAACCGAATCGCATTTCCCATTTTCTGCTGACCCGCGGCCATTTTCCTCCGCTCGTCGCTCGTCACGACCAGATTGCTTCCGTTTCGGTCGGCGAGATACGCCTCAATGTCAGCGAGCGCGCCCTCCAGCTTTATGAGCCCAACGAATCCTGGCTTGCCGTACAAAAGGATTTACTAGACCAGCAAATCATCGACATCCGCGGCCGCAAAGTTGTGCGTGTCAATGACGTTGACCTCGTGGAACTGCGCAGCAACGGCAACACCGAGCTGCGTCTCACCCAAGTCGATGTTGGCCTCCCCGGCGCGGTTCGCCGCTTGCTCCACGGTGTTGTTTCTCCCGCCATGATTCGCAGGCTGCAAAGCGGCCTGCCGCAAAGCACCATTCGCTGGGAGTTCGTCAATTTGGTTGAACCCGATCCGCTGCGCCGCGTAAAGCTCCGCATCACCCACGAAAAACTGGAAGACCTGCATCCCGCCGATCTCGCGGCCATCATGGAAGACCTTTCCGCCGCCGAGCGCCAGGGCATCATCGCCTCTCTCGATGAGCAAACCGCCGGCGCCGTGCTCGCCGAGCTCGACGAACGCCTTACCACCCAAATCGTGGAAAAACTCGATCCCGGCAAGGCCGCCGACATCCTCGAAGAAATGGCTCCTGACGCCGCCGCCGACCTCCTCGCCGACCTGCCCAAGCAGACTTTCGACGAAGTCCTCGAAGAGATGCCCGGACAGGAAGCCCGGGAAGTTCGCGAACTGTTGCAATTCGATCCCAGCACCGCGGGCGGCATGATGAACCCCGATTTCGCGTATGTGGGTGAAGAAACCACGCGCGACGAAGTAATTCAATGGATGCGCAATCAGGATCTGAACCTCGAGCAGCTCGACACCATCGTGCTGCTCGACAAATCCGCTTCCTTCGCGGGAACTGTGACCGTTTCACGCCTGCTGCTGGCCGCCCCGGAGCAGAGCGTCTCTGAACTGAAAATGGAGCCGCTCTTGAACCTCGAGCCCGACGCCAAAGGCGAAGAAGTCTTCGAGTTATTTGACAAATATAACTTGCGATCTTTGACGGTGATCGACGAGCACAAGCATCCCATCGGCGTAATCACCGTCGATGACGTAGTCTCACGCCTGGTCAAAAGTCAGTAATTTTTGTTGACACTTGCGCGGCCACTAAAAATCTTTAAGGGAAGGGAATCGTAAAGCACCAAATGGACTGGAGCGCCATCTCCGAAAGGTTCGCCACCTTCCGCTCCGGCGGCACGGACCTGCAGAAGCGCATCCGCGGTCTGCGCAAGCGCCTTACGCTGCTGCTCGCGGTGGTGGGCCCTGGCCTGATTACCTCCAACGTGGACAACGACGCCGGCGGCATCTCCGTCTATACGCAGGCGGGCGCGCACTATGGTTATGCTTTGCTGTGGTCATTGATCCCCATGACCATCGCGCTGTACGTGACGGAAGAAATGTGCGCGCGCCTGGGCGTCATCACCGGCAAAGGTCTCTCTGATTTAATCCGCGAAGAGTTTGGATTCCGTCCCACCTTCTTCGTTATGGTCACCGGTTTTTTCGTGGATTTGGCGAACGTGGTCGCCGAGTTCGCCGGTGTCGCCGCAGCCATGGAGATTTTTCACATCAGCAAATACGTGGCCGTGCCTATCGCCGCAATACTGGTGTGGGCGTTGGTATTGAAAGGCACCTACCGTCAGGTGGAGATTATCTTTTTCTTTGCCTGCGGCTTTTATGTCACCTACATAGTTTCCGCGTTCTTGGCCAAGCCTGACTGGATCGTCGCCGCGCGTGCCACGGTTGTTCCCAGCATTCATTTCACCTCCGATTATTTACTTATGCTGACCGGCTTGATCGGAACGACCATCGCCCCGTGGCAGTTCTTTTACCTGCAAGCTGGCTTCGTCGAGAAAAAAGTCGGGCCCCGCCAATACCCTCAGGCCCGCGCTGATGTACTGGTCGGAAGCATCAGTTGCATGGTCATCGTTTTCTTCATTATCGTTTGTACCGCAGCCACTCTTTATGTCACCGGCCATCGCGACATCAATGAAGCCAAGGACGCGGCTCGTGCCCTGATCCCGCTCGCAGGCGTCTGGGCGGGCTACCTGTTCGCATTTGGTTTGCTGAACGCCTCGGTCTTCGCGGCCTCTATTTTGCCGCTCTCCACCGCGCACGTTATCTGCGAAGGCTTGGGCTTTGAAGCCGGAATCGATCATAAATTTGAAGACGCCCGCATTTTTTATGGCCTGTACACCGTTCTCATCGTAGTCGGCGCAGGCGTTGTCCTGCTCCCGCATGCCCCGCTTTGGAAAATCCTGATCTTCTCCCAGGTTGGCAACGGCATCTGGCTTCCCGTCGTCATCATTTTTATCCTCTTGCTTGTGAACCGCCGCGACCTTATGGGCGACTACGTCAACACCCTGACCTTCAATATCATCGCCTGGGTAACGGCTATTTTCATGATCGGCCTGACCGTCTTCTTGTCGTACGCGTCGCTCTTCCAAGGCGCTCCGGCGTCTCAATAACCTCACCCACTCGCCGCACCGTACAGGCAATCCGGCATATTCCTACTCGGATTGCCCTATCGAGCCTTAGCCACTGCCATGCTAAAAGAAATCATCCCCGCCAGACCAAAGTTCATTTGCAGAACGAATTCGTCGCGACAGGACGTCGCCAACCACAGGAGGAACCAAATGAAACTCGTCCTCGGCGCCACCCTGATGTTTCTTCTTGTCGGCGCTCCCATTTACGCGGGACAGGAACCCGACAAAGATAAGCCTCAGGAAGAACCAAAAAAACAGGAAGAGCCCAAGAAGGGCGAGGAACCAAAGAAAGGCGAACAACCAAATAAGGGCAAGCAGGATCAGCAAAAACCCGCAGACCAACCGAAGCAGCAACCCGATAAGCAGCAACAATCTCAGGATCGCGCCAAACCCGCGCAGCAAAATGATCGCACCCAACAACAGCCGCAAGACAACCGCAATCAGGGGACAAAGCCCGCACAACAACAAGACCGTCCGCAAGACCAGCAGCGCGCGCAGCAGACCGGGCAACACAACGACCGTGCTAACACCAATGACCGCAGTACCGCTGGTAATGCTAACGACCGCGGCGTTGCTGGGCGCGTTCCGGACGAGCAATTTCGAGCCAGTTTCGGTAGCTCACATCATTTCCATGTGCAGCGCGGCGACCGTCGCTTTAATTATGGCGGATATTATTTCCAATATTCCGAAGCGTGGCCGTCTAATTGGAATTACAACGATGATGTTTATATCGACTACATCGACGGCAGCTATTACCTGATCAATCCGCGCCATCCAGGTGTCCGCTTGCTGGTGGTAATCGTAGACTGACTCGTGGCACCGCATGGTCCTGATGTCGCATCGCCACCCCGCGCGTCATGGTTGCGCGTGGGGTTTTATTTTTATATTTTTGAATTGGAGCAGCCAGCCCTAACTCAGGTCAGAAGGCTTGTCGAGCAGTTAATCTGGAACCAAAAAATAACATCGCGGCATCAAAGCTTCGTCAGCTGAATCACTCATCAAATTTCACTCGGAGGCGCGCATGAGAAAGCTAACGGGTCTGTTTGCAGTTCTTTTGATTTTGCTGCTTGCGGCATTTGCCCAGGAAAGAGGCGGAGGGCATCCTCAAGGCGGAGGTAGTGGGCAACATCCGTCTGGAGGCGGCGCCCATGCGGGTCCGCAGGTTGGCGGCGGTCACATCCCCGCTCACGGCCCCACTCCATCTCGAGGCTCAGCTCAGGTACAGCGCGGTAATCAAGGCGGCGCCCGCCCAGGTGGCGAGCAAGGGCGTGCCACCTATCGCGACCAGCCAGGCCATCCCGAAGCTCCTCACGTGCATGCTCAAAACGATCAATGGATCGGCCATGACGGTGGCCGCAACGACGCGCGCTACCATCAGGATAACGTATGGGCACACGGACACTTCGGAGGTGAAATTGGCCGCAACCACATTTATCGCATCGAAGGCGGGGGCCGCGACCGTTTCTGGTTCGGAGGTAATTTCTGGGGCGTCGCGCCTTACGACTACGACTACACCAACGATTGGCTGTGGAACAGCGATGACATCGTGTTGTACGACGACCCCGATCACCCAGGCTGGTATCTCGCGTACAACACCCGCCTCGGAACCTACGTCCACGTGCAGTATCTAGGCAACCAGTAGCCGTTGAAGTTGCCTGATCCGCATCGCGGATCGTCTCACCCCACACGCTCAATTCGCGTGTGGGGTTTTTGTTGTGTGCCGAGCAGGGTCGATAGCTTGGAGGTGAAAGTCCTGTGCGCCGGGATAAACCGGCATGAAGGTGTGTCCAAGGAAGGCTGGCGTATTCAGTGAGGAAGACCTACCAGGGCAAAAGCCAGAGCCCTGTAGCTTGGATAGCAAGGAGGGAGGAAACTGAATCCTGAAAGCCTATCGACAAAGCCATCTTTCGGATGGTGAGCGAGTCATCGGGCCGTAACGAAAGTGAACGCAGAAATGGCCTCGAAACGGAAGCTCCAGAGGCCGAGCCTACCTTCATGAGGCGAAGGCAACATGGATCGACGCAGACTGGTTGAAGCGGCGAGACACTCTGGCGGGGTTATAGCGACAGCACGATGACAAGGATGCGCTAAGCAACTGGAGAAGCCCTCCTCGTCCCGCTGAGAAATTGGCGGAGAAAAGGAAACCGTATAACCGGTGACACCGGGAAATCGGTGGAACGACGAGAGGGTGGCGGAGGGGTCTGTAGTAGCGATGAAATGGGGTAATTCCCGTGGAGCGAAGAGACCCTGCTGTTTGCAATGACTCCAACAAAAAGGGAGGCAAGGGTGAGATGACAAAGGCACCCATTTGTTTGCAAGACCTGCGGAGGAGTCTATACGTCAAGGCGAAGGCTGAACCAACTTGGCGTTTCTGGGGACTGTACGTGCATGTCTGCAAGATGGAAACGCTTCATGAAGCCTACCAGATGGCAAAGAAGAACGATGGAGCACCAGGAATCGACGGTGTCACGTTCGAAGCCATCGAAGAGAGCGGAGTGGCAAGTTTTCTTCAACAGATTAATCACGAACTAGTCTTAAACACGTATCGACCCATGCGGGTACGGAAGAAGGAGATACCGAAGGATGGAGGCAAAGTTCGCGTCCTTTCGATTCCTTCGATTCGTGACCGTGTGGTCCAGGGAGCTCTTAAGCTCATTCTGGAACCGATCTTCGAAGCTGACTTTCAATCGGGATCGTATGGATATCGACCCAAACGAACTGCACATGAAGCGGTGAACCGCGTGGCAAAAGCAATCGTCGAGGAGAAGACCAGAATCATCGACATCGATCTCAGCGCTTACTTTGACAACGTTCAGCACTCCCTGCTGTTGGCGAAGATCGCGCAAAGGATAAAGGATGGAGAGGTGATGCATCTTCTCAAGATGATAGTGAAGGCGACGGGGAAGAAGGGAGTTCCGCAAGGTGGGGTGATATCGCCCTTGCTCAGCAACCTCTACCTCAATGAGGTGGACCGGATGCTAGAGAAGGCGATCGCTACCACGCGACGCGGAAAATACACCCACGTTCAATACGCACGTTTTGCGGATGACCTGGTGATATTGATGGACTCCCATCCGCGGCATGGATGGCTCGTGAAAGCGGTAGAAAAGCGATTGCGAGAAGAGCTAGCCAAACTCAACGTGACGATCAATGAAGAGAAGAGTCGGACGGTGAATTTATCGAAGGGAGAAAGCTTCTGTTTCCTAGGCTTCGAATATCGTCTCATCTTAAGTCGTAATCAGATGTGGCGACCGCAGTACACGCCCAGGTTGAAGAAGCGTACGGCGCTATTTGCAAAGCTCCGAGAGATCTTCCGACGATTTATGAGCCAACCCGTGGAGCGAGTGATCGAGTTGATCAACCCGATCTTGCGGGGATGGGTGAACTACTTTGCAGTAGGGCACTCCAGCCGGTGTTTCTCGTTCGTCAAAGACTGGGTAGACAAGAAGATTCGGAGGCACCTGATGCGATCCCGGAAACGTCCAGGATTCGGCTGGCAAAGGTGGAGTAGGACGTGGCTCTACGAGAGGCTGGGACTTTATAACGGTTACCGGCTGCATCGACTCGGACCGCTGCCGAAAGCCTCTCCTGCTGGAGCGGTCTCATAACCCTTGACTAGAAGCGAGCAGGTAAGCCCATTGCTGGAAATCGGCACGATGGGTTTGATGAGGCGGGGGCTGGAAAACGAGCTTACGGTTCGGCTAATGAGGCACTCCCAGAGGAAACGGGGAGCAACGGATAGGCTGCACCTTCGGAGTATCGCGCCAGTCCTCGACC
>CAVPKZ010000031.1:0-3134 GCA_963705755.1 uncultured Acidobacteriota bacterium
GGCAGCGTTCTAACCAACTAAATTACTACCCCAGCGTGGAATCAATAACTTACCGTAAATCCTTGCAAATAAGGAATTTCCAAGTTTCGCATACAGCGCACTGTTCGCCTGGATCGCCTACCATAACAGTTCTTCCTGGCAAAACCGCCTGTAAACCGCCTGTAAATATCAGCGCGCTCATGCGGAAATCATACTAACACAGAAACGCAGCGTCGTTGCGGCTTCATCGATCTGGTGCCGTAGACTCGGTAGCCCGGGCGATCCCAGTTTTTCGTAACCGTTGTCGCGCATTCCGCCGAGTCTAGCCGAACCGCACCTACGACAGAAAACCCCTCCTTCATCGGGTCTCTACGTACTCCTGCCCAGAGCCGGAATTCTATAGGTCTAATCTGGACAGAATGTGGCATTTGTTGATACTGGACTGAGAAAGAGATGGGTGGGAGGACAAGGGGATCTTGTCATGAAGAATTTTTGGCTCAACGTTCGTTATGCTGGGGGACTTTTAAAGAAAGATCTCGGTTTTACATTTGTCGCGTTGTTGGCTCTGACGCTGGGGATCGGGGCAAATACTGCTATTTTCAGTGTCGTTGACGGGGCTTTGCTAGCTCCTTTGCCTTATCCAAATGCTGATCAACTGGTGATGGTGTGGTCGAAATTTAATGGACAGAGAAACGGGGTTTCTGCGGGCGACTTTCTAAAAGGAAACGCCAGAATTCCGTGTTCCAAGACATCGTTGCCTGGAGCGGAGATACCTTCAGCCTATCCGTGTCAGACCATCATAGTAATGTAGACGAGAATCACGTCGCCGGGATTCTTCGCGATGCAGGGATACCACTGTCACTCGGGCGTGACTTTTCACCTGAGGAAGGCGTATCGGGTAAAACCATGTCCTAATAATGAGCAATAAGTTGTGGCGGAACGTTTCGGAAGTGATCCAGAGATCATCGGCACGTAAGTGAGGCTGAACACAGAAGCGCATACGGTTGTTGGGGTGTTGGCCGCCGGAATGCCGGACCGTTTGGACTTACATCGATTCGTGCCCCTGATTTTCAGGCCCGATCAGATCAATCATAATCTTCACTGGCTGGCGGTGATGGCTCGGCTAAAACCCGGGGTTACGCTGCAGCAAGCCAACGCGGACATGGACGGCGTTACAAAGCGCATTGAGGAAAATTACCCCCTTTCCAATAAGGGATGGGGCGCAAGCGTCGAACCTCTGAAGAATGATTTCACCAGCAAGCAGACAATTAAAAATTTGTGGCTACTACTGGGCGCGTGGGTTTTGTTTTGTCGATCGCTTGCGTCAACGTTGGAAATCTGGAGCTCGCACGGGCCACCACAGGCAGAAAGAAGCGGCATTGCGAGCTTCCCTGGGCGCAACGCGTTGGCAACTGTCTCACAATTCCTGACAGAGAGTGTTGTCTGGCGCTGCTGGAGGAATCTTGGGAGAGGCCTTGATACATAGTGTTGAAGGTCATCATGGTTCTTCTGCCACAGTTTTCAATCCCAACCGAAGCGGATGTGCGGCTGAACTTGCCGGTGCTGTTCTTCAGTTTGGGACTAACGGTTACGGCGGGCATAGTCTCCGGCCTGCGTCCCAGCGTGGCAGATTTCTGGTCGGGATTTGAATGAGGCATTGAAGCAGGGTGGACGGTCTGCCTTGGGTCCTGGCCGGCATGGATTGCGGCGGCTCCTGGAAGTCATTGAGTTTGCATTGGCTTTGACCCTATCTACCGGTGCGGGCCTGGTCATCCACAGCTTTTGGAAACTGACGTGCGTGGATCTGGGCTTTCGAGCGGATCACATTTTGACTTTTGTCCTGCTGATACCGGCGGAGCGTTCTACGGTTCCAGCCAGATCCACAGTCCTTTATCGCCAGCTACTTGAAAAAATCCACGCTGTTCCGGGCGTCTCATCCGCCCGCTGCTTCGACAGGCGCGCCTGTCGTCGGGACCAGATGGGGTTTGCCGTTCAGCATTGCAGGGGGCCCTAGGGCAGAAATCCTGCAGCGCGTCCCGACGTTGGGTTCACGATCGTCTCTCCGGCCTATTTTCGGACTTTTGGAATTCCGATCGTGAAGGGACGCAGCTTCAATGAACAAGACGCGGCGCGGGGAATGCCAGTGGCGATCGTGAACGAAACCTTCGCAAAAGAAATATCTACCTAACGTTGACCTCCTGACACAACGAGTCGTCGTTGAGCAGTCAGGAAGCGCCTGCACGAGACGATAATTAGCGATTGAATGGCATATCGTTGGTCTTTACCACGATGTTCACAATGGTGGGGTGCGCGGTGAAGGTCTTCCCTGAAATTGAACGTTCCACGATGGCAAAGTCCGGCGGCAGTGGTACGCATGGAAGTTCGCACAAGCGGTGACCCTGCGAGCATGGCCAACAGACATTGCTGCCGCGGGTGCGATCCGTGGATCGGACCTTACCTCTGGATCAGGTCAGGACAATGGATCAGCTGGTGGACGAATCGTTGGCGGGCGATCGCTTTGTGATGGTGCTGTTCTGGGCACCTTCTCTTTAGTCGCACTGACGCTGGCGGCAATCGGCATTTATGGTGTGATGTCGTTCGCGGTTGCGCAACGAACGCAGGAAATTGGGGTGCGCATGGCGCTTGGCGCAACACCGATGCAGATGCGCTTGAGATGATGTTGGTTGAAGGCATTGTTTTGGCTGTGGCCGGATCGTTATCTGGGGCTGGGCGGGACGTACTTCGTCGGGCGTGGGCTGGAATCTCTGCTATATCAGGTGACTACGATTGATCCGGTGGCGATAAGCAGCGTTGCCACTTTGCTCTACGTTTTCCGCCACTTCTGGAAGGTGACGTACTTACCGGCAAGACGCGCGACCCAGATCGATCCTATGACTGCATTACGTCAGGAATGAAAATCTGCTCGGATAGTTCGCTCACGCCATGGCTGTTAATGCTGTCAGGAGCTCCGTCGGGATATGGTCATTGTTTTGACGATTCGGCGGCCAATCGCCAATAATAGGAAGATCGCTGCCAGCTCAAATAAATTGTTCAATGTCCCCGATTAAGTAGTAGATTTCAATGTTTGAGGAACGGCAACGCGACCTTTCGCAGGTCCTTATCGTTTAATGGAATAAAATGGTCGAGCAATTAAC
>CAVPKZ010000032.1:0-13834 GCA_963705755.1 uncultured Acidobacteriota bacterium
ATCACCACCAATGCGGGATTCGATGGCAACCCGGTGTATTCGCCGGACGGGAATTACATCGCCTACCACGCGCAGTTGACCCCGGGATACGAGGCCGACCGCTGGCGGGTGATGCGCTTTGACCGGCACACGGAAAAAACTGAAGATTTGACCGAGAAATTTGATCCCAGCGCGGAAGGCCTGGCGTGGTCCCCGGATAGCAAAACGATTTACTTCACAGCCGAAAACGAAACACTTTCCCCGATTTATGCGGTCGACGCACGTGGCGGAGCGGAGCCGACAAAAATTGTCGCCGAAGGATTCAACACCGCGGTGTCGATCAGCCGCGATGGGAAGATCATGGCCTTCGAACGCACCAGCCTGACCATGCCGGCTGAAGTTTTTGTAGCGTCGGGCGAGGGAGCGAACGCCCAGCAAGTGACGCATCACAATGACGCTTTGCTGGCCCAGCTAGATATGCATGCGCCGGAAACATTCTGGTTTGAAGGTGCCGGCGGTTGCGCGTACAGGCCATGCTCCTTCGGCCGCCAAAATTTAGCGCCACCAAAAAATATCCGCTGCTGGTGTTGCTCCATGGCGGACCACAAACGATGTGGTCGAATGCCTGGGGCTATCGATGGAATCAGCAGGTATTTTCTGCTGCGGGTTACGTGACCCTGATGATCAACCGCCACGGGTCAACCGGCTATGGTCAGAAATTCACCGATGAAATCACGAATGATTGGGGTGGCCAAGCCTACACCGATGTGATGAAGGGCGTGGATTACGCGCTGGCCAATAACAAATTTATCGATGGTTCGCGGATGGCCGCCGCCGGCGGTTCCTACGGTGGATTTATGGCCGACTGGATCGCCACGCATTCCGGACGCTTCAAGGCGATCATCAGCCACGCAGGCGTTTACGACCAGACCTCGATGTACGCTACCGAAGAGTTGTGGTTTGCCGAGCACGATATGCAGGGGACGCCGTGGAGCAATCCGGAAAGCTACAAGAAGTGGTCGGCATCCACCTTCGCGGCGGAATTGGGGAAATACAAAACACCGACGCTGGTCATAGCCGGGGAAAATGATTTTCGTGTGCCGTACACGCAGTCCTTGGAGTTTTTCAATACGCTGCAACGGGAAGGAGTACCGTCGAAATTAGTAATCTTCCCGGATGAAGGCCACTGGGTACTGAAGCCGCAGAATTCGCAATTCTGGTACAAAACTTTCCTCGCCTGGCTGGCAATTTATCTAAAGTAAGACCTTCCAATAAACAGCAGCCGATCACGCAGTAGACAAGCGATGAAATGCGCGACGCGCGAACCGAAATAGATGGAAGATCAGAAAAGCGGAGAGAATCAACAGTGCGCCGACCACGATTGCGGTGGCCAGGGGATGAGCGCGGGCCATCCAGGTAAGCCACACCGCCAGCAAATCTTCGCCAAAACTTAAAATCCAGTTACTGAAGGGCTCGGGGCTAGTGTTTACGGCTGCGCGTGTGGAAGCTTTTGCGCTATGCGAAGTGAGCGCAACACCGCCCGCAAGCAAAGCGGCGGCCCAGCGCCATTCCGGTGATACGTCGCCAACCGATGCATAAGCAAGCAGCGCCGCGGCTGGAGGACGAATAAATGTGTGGATGGCATCCCACACCGTGTCGATATACGGCACTTTGTCGGCGAAGAATTCGACAAAATACAGGAGCGCCGCAATTCCCAAAACCAGAGGATGCGAAAGAATCTCCAGCGATTTTGAGAGATGAATAAAACCATACCGCTGGAGAAGCCCGAGAGTGAGGACTGTGGCGTAGAGATTCAGACCGGATGAGTATCCGGTTCCCAGTACAGAGCCGAGCACATTCAAGATATTCATAGCACGCTTGCCTAAGGCGATTGGAGTTTAGCAAGCAGTATGGAGATGTTGTAGAGGGGGGGCGAGCAAATCGGCCGCCGCTGCAACGCCGAGAATACCGTTCGCCCACGAGATCGTACAAGCTCATGCCGGCGCAAAAAAAGCTGGCCCGATAATCGGGCCAGCTTGATCGACATCTACGACACACAAACTACCAGGAAACTAGGCCGATCCAGCACCGCGGCTCTTGTCGCGCCGGGCGTTTTCGTCGCGCTGCGCGGCGTTGTCGTCCGAAAAAGAATTACCCCAATCGTTCACTTGCCGTTCAGCTTCATCCTTGGCGATGCCGTAGCGCTCCCGGACTAGCCAACGAGCTGATCTTTCTTGCCGCTCAGTGTTTGCATATCGTTGTCTGTGAGTTTGCCCCATTTGGTCTTGGCTTTGCCTGCATACTGCTTCCACTTGCCTTCGATTTGGTCCCAGTTCATTGAAGCCTCCCTATTGGTTCTTTGCTGACTCAATCAAAACCGCAAGGCACCTTGTAGAGCAGACCATACCGCCCGTAATCCGCCAATACAGCGTTCGGTTGATATGCACAGACTGGCTCTTGTAGGTTTTTAATTTGACCTATTTTTTTGAGCGTTCGTAAACTCACATTCGAGCTACATTGCTACACGATGCATTCGCTCGCGCTAAAGGTTTCTAGGTATGGAGCCTTAGTTCCGGATAACGTACAACTAAAAAGCTCGCCGAAAACCTCACGATTACTCCGGGGTATACGTGTGAGGAACGGCTGCGGCAGCAGCTGCGAAATATATCAGGAGTGCGCGGCGCTAACGGAAGGACGGTATGAACGGACGAATGCTCTTAGGTGTGGCCCTGATCGTGATTGGGATCATCGCGCTGGTGTACCAGGGTTTCACTTATACGACGCACAAGAAAGTGCTGGACATCGGACCGATACAAGCAACCAAAGAAGAACACCAGACCATACCGGTTCCCCCCGTAATTGGCGTCATTGCAGTGATCAGTGGAGTTGCAGTTATAGCCCTTGGGCGCGGCAAGTAAAAATTCAAATTTTAATGGAGGAAACAAGATGAAGAAATGGACAATTGCAATGGCGGGAGTGCTGGCGTTTTCAACGCTCGCAGTCGCAAAACCGGCCAGTGAAAAAGAAGAAAAAGAACGTATCGCAAATGCCGGTCGAGTAATGAAAGAGATCCTGGATGTTCCGGATGACATCCCGCAAGACATTTTGGATAAGGCTCGTTGCGTCGTGGTACTGCCTTCGGTGGTTAAGGCTGCTTTCGTGGTAGGTGGCAGCTATGGCCGAGGCGTGATGGTGTGCCGCAGGGGCCATGACTACGCCGGCCCTTGGGGAGCGCCGGTAATGATGGCACTGGAAGGCGGCAGCGTGGGATTCCAGATCGGCGGAGAGGCAACCGACTTCGTAATCCTGGTGATGAATGATCGGGGGATGAGCAGCATGCTGCACAGCAAGGTAAAGCTGGGCGGCGACGCCAGCATAGCGGCGGGCCCCAAGGGCCGGACTGCTTCGGCGGAATCGGACGTAACCCTGCGAGCGGAGATGTTGAGCTATTCTCGGTCTCGCGGAGCATTCGCCGGCGTATCGCTGGAAGGCTCGACTTTGCGGCCTGACGGCGGAGCCAATGAGAAGCTATACGGCAAGGGCGTAACCGCTGCGGAGATCGTTGAAGAAGGAAAGAGAGAAGGTCCCGAAGAGGGCCGTTTGCTCGTGTCGCGCTTGCAACAGGCCTCGCCCCATCTAGAGAAGTAACGCTACCCTAACGGGCCAGAGCACGGCCATGAATGGCGAAAGGGCGGAAAATTTCCGCCCTTTCACTTTTTAGCTTCGGGCTGCTCACCTTAACGGTTGGTCGCTAACAAAAATGCTAAGTGTTTGTTAGCCTACAAAATTCTCAGTGGCTGGGTACACGGTCCTCTGTATTGTCCATTTGGAGTCGAACCACTACCTTCAAATTTAAGCTCCGGGAAACAAAAGCGGAGAAGTTCTTACTCTCGTAATTTCGACGTCCCCCCTGACCGAGAGTGAATCACAAATTTAGGGGTTGTTCGAGGAGCCGGCTAACATGAAAAACGAAGTGTTATCTTCGGAAGACAAACTGATCGCGATGGCCCGGCGTGGAAACCACGAAGCCTTCACCGAACTGGTGCAAAAGCACTCCGGTAAAATTTATGGCGTTTCGCTGCGCATGCTGAAGAACCGCGAAGACGCCGAGGATAACGTGCAAAATGTCCTGGTCAAGGCCTATTACAATATCGGCCGCTTCGAAGGCCAGTCACAGTTTTCCACCTGGCTGTTTCGCATCACCATCAACGAAGCGCTCATGAAATTACGCCGCCACAAGCCAGAACGGTTTGTGAATCCATCGGATACCGGGCAGGACAGCGGAACGTTTGCGAATTATCCGGAGATTGAAGATCAGCGCCAAAATCACGAACGCGAATACATCAACCGCGAGCTGGCAAGTAAAGCGTTGCAGTGTCTGAATCCTTCGCTTCGCCATACCTTCGTGCTGCAGAAAGCAGAAGGATGGACAAATCGCGAACTTGCCCGGGCCATGGGCATTACGGTAGAGACTGTGAAATCGCGGGTGTTCAGAGCGCGCACACGCTCGCGACGCCGGCTTGAAATGCTCGCCCGTACGCGACCCTTAGCGGCATATAGCGCGTAGGTCCAATTACTTCGGATTTGGAGCCAGGCTTCAGACCGCGCTGGTTTCCAACGGTTTAGGCTCGCTGGCACGCTGCTCAACAGGGATTGTAGCCCGCACGGCAGTGCCCCGAGCGCCCCGCTCAACTTCCAGTGTTCCGTCCAGTTCCGCCAAACGCTCTCTCATTCCCGCGAGACCCACGCCAGAAGCCCTGCCCGAGCTAAAGCGGGTCAGAGTCTCCGGCGCGATTCCAACACCATCGTCGATTACGAAAAGCACTATATGTCCCGTTGAGCAGGTGAGAACAACTTCTATAGACTTTGCGTTCGCGTGCCGGTGAACATTGGTCAAGGATTCCTGGAGCACCCGAAACAATGCCAACTCCACTTCTTTTGGCAGACGCTTGGTGATGGGGTCGAGGTGCAGACTTATCTTTAAAGCGCACCGCTTTGCAAACCCGTCCGCGTACCAACGAATCGCTGATTCCAGGCCGACCTCATCCAGGAGCGGGGGATGCAGCAGATGTGAAATGGTCCTTACTTCCGCCATGGAACGCTCGGTCAGGGCTATGGTTTCGGACAATAGTTTTTCGTGCGTCGGAGACAAATTCGCGCGAGTCGTTAGTATCTGCTCCAGATTGATTTTTAGGCCCACCAGATATTGCCCGACGCTGTCGTGCAATTCTCGCGCGATTCTGCGCCGCTCGGCATCCTGAAGATCGAGAATACGCGCGCTGAGTGCACGCGACGAGCGCACGTTCTCGCGCTGGATAAGTTCCAACTCCCGGGTTCTAACGATTCCTCTGCTTAGCAAACGAAAGTTGTAAGCAAGAAATCCAAGCGCCGCGAATAACGTCAGCGTAAGAACAACTGAGGTGCCCCAAAACTCGCGATTCCAGGTGCCCAACCGCTGGCTCAGAAGATTAATTTCCTCTTCGTCCATGCGCCGTACTACACGCTCCACTCTTGATCCTTGCGAGTCGAGTTCGCGGATGGCGGCTGATTTGGCGGGCGACGCGGAATTCGGCTGTACGCCGGGCGCCATGACCCTTTGCAATTGTGCGACGTAATTCCGCGACAAAGATTCCAGTTCACTCAAACGCTCTTGCTGCCGTGCATTGTCCGCGGTTAGCTTGCGAATATGTTCAGAAGCCTTCTCGATGTAATCGGAATGCTGATGGAAAAGTTGAAGCTCGGATTCGTCTCCGGAACCGCTGTATGCCAGGGCACTGCCACGCATTTCAGCTAGCTGGGTGTGCAGATTCTGCAACTCACCGCGAACGTCATATGTGTGCAACACCCAATTGGTGCTGTTATTGATCCCGCGTTGGGTCAGGAAAGCCGCCACAGCTATAACTACAATGAAAAAAAAACCCAACAAAACGGGAGTCAGAGAAACGGGACGAGCAGACTTATGCAGTAGCGCTTTTTCGTTCGCAGCCAATGCGAGATTATCTTTCTCCATTGTTCTCCGAGCTGGAGGCAAAACGTAGCTTCATGTGAAAGCACGCTACGCCTTTGGTATAGCACACGTGGAAACAAAATCGACCAATGCACCAGATTTTGCTGGAACTCGCGGGTAGGAAAACCGAACCGGGAGCGAAGCTTACGTAACCACGCTCCCGGCCTACAATTTAATGACGGGAAGAAGTGGCCTTCTGTCCCTTCACTTCCATTTCGTTGACCACCTGCCTGACGTTGGGCACGCCGTTGGCGACTTGTTCGATGGCCGAGCGGCGGTTCTGAGTCCCCGCGTCACCCTTTAGCGTAACCACGCCGTTTTTAACATCGTAGTGTACGCGCTTATCCAGTTTGCGTTTTACGAGCGCGGCATCGAGATTTTTTTCGATGGCTTTGTCGAGGTCGGAGTCCACTGCTTTGGCGGCGCTCTCATCTCCGGGAGGGCGAACCGCGATAGTGTTGGCTATTACCAGCCCGCCGGCCGCGGCTTTTGTGAGCGATTCGGCTTGCGCCTTGTCGCTCTCAGAGGCCACCGTGCCAGACAGCGTGACCACCCCTTTATCGCGATCCTCACTGACGCTTACATCTTTGTAACCGGACTGATCCAGCGATCTGCGGACGCTGTCCGCGACATCCGGCGATTTAGTCGGGGTGTTCGAGCAGCCCAGCAAACCCCCAACCAACAGCACAGGAACGAGGTTCAATATCGACCTAAGCGATTTCATATCTCTCCTTGAATTAATTCCTACGCATTCAGCCGAAGTGTAACGACGCTTTATCCGGTAATCCGGCTGTGCGCGGTACTGTAACTCGGTCGCGCGTCAGCCTCAATCGGGGATTACACGTAGAATTGCGGGAGACTAAGGGTAAGAAAAATCACCGTAAAAATTTAGACCGCGGCCGGGGATAGCTTCCAGACAGGTCAAACTGCAAAGGCCCTGCAGGGCTACCGTGTGCAGTCACTCCCGCGAAGGACACCGGCCAGCGGTTTTGCAATCGATGTCGACAATACCCGTATCGCACGTAACGTAGAATCCAGTAAAGACCGTACAACGGACATTTCTTTCTTAAAAAACTTCTTACACCCCTACCGAACCTGGCCGAACAAAGTGATCACCTACCGCGATGTACTGACTGTTCGCAATCGTGCGGTAAGCGATTCTGTTTTCCGTGTTTGAGTTTAAGGAGAAAGTAAAATGCCGCGTTTACGCGCCGCAGAACCGAACTGGCCTGGTCCCGAAGAGCCCGTGCCGCAACCTCCGCAACCGGAACTGCCTCCCAGGAAACCTTCCGAGCCCGAATTGCCATCGCCCGATCCCGGCCGCGCTCCTTTTCCAGGGCCAGGGCCTACTGATCCGGGAGTGCCGCCACCGGTGAGCTATTAAAGCGGAGCGCTTCAGCAGCGGGGCGTTAACATAAACAGAGCGGCACGGGAAACAGACGGCACATCCGCGTGGAAAATGGCATGCGCTTATAGCTTCGGAGCGTCAATTCCCAATGCGGTGGCCAACGCGATTTGATGATCCTGCTCCTCGATAAGAATCTCGCGGATCAACTCTGCGGTGGCAAACTCGCCAAGTTGTTCGCACTGTCGAATCCGTAGCCGATAATTCTTAATTGTTTCGTTTTCATTGTTCAGATCCGCTCGCAACATCTCTTTGTTGTCTTCCGTGGACTTCACCGGCTCCGGTTGCACGGTGGGAGTGCCGCCAAGATAATCTATTTGCTTGGCAATGGTGATGGCGTGCTGCAATTCTTCGCCGGCGTGTTTTTCCAGCTCGCCCGCGATGTTCATATACTCAGCGCCTTTCAGCACCTGAGAGTAGACCACGTAGGCGATAATCGCCTGGAACTCACGCGCCAAATCTCCATTCAAACTCTTGATAAGATCTTCGCGCGTTCCGGTGTCGGCGGAGGCCGTCTTTTGGCTAGTGGGGGGCATCTGAATCTCCTGAAATTTTGATTAAACGATTTTGCGTTTCTATTTTGTATGCGCAGAGAAGAAAAGTCCACGAACCAAGCGCTTGTCTCGCATGCAAAGTACTAATTATTGTAAAAGATGGATTCCTTCACCGCGCGCGCATCGATCGCTGGACTTACGTAGGTGCCTTCTCCGATCACCACATTCAAGGCCCGCACGAGCTCATTTTCCGCATCCGATTTCAAAACGTAACCTCTGGCTCCCGCCCGGAACGCGCTGCGCACAAATTCCGAGGAAGAATGCAGCGTGAGCAACAAAACTTTAGTCTCCGGAAGCACGTCGTGGATAATGCGCGTTGCCTCCAAGCCATTCATGCCGGGCATGGACACGTCCATGATGACCACCTCGGGCGCGAGTTCACCGGCGAGCCGAATGGCGTCTTGCCCGTTATCGGCCTCGCCGCACAGGTCCCACTCGGGATCGGTACTTAGAATTCCCTGCACACCACGGCGTATCACCGCATGGTCATCGACAATTAAAACGCGTGGCATAACTCTCCGCACAGATACAAACGCAAGCTGCAAAACCAGAAATATTACGCCTCGATAATCTGGTTTCTAACCGCGTAGCGAACTAATTCGCTCACCGAATGCAATTCCAGCTTCCTCATAATATTCGCGCGATGCGTTTCCGCGGTCTTTACACTGATTCCCAGCGACACCGCTACTTCTTTGCTGCTCTTTCCTTCCGCGAGCAATTGCACGATCTCGCGCTCGCGTGAAGTAAGGCGGTTGCGAATCACGGCGTCGGGATCCGGGACAACGGCGTGAGGGCGAACAAATCCATCGAGCAACATATCGGCCGCTCGTGCTGTAAAAAACGGACGGTGATTGCCGAGCGCCTCTACCGCGGCGACCAAATCACGGTCGGCGTCGGACTTCATGATGTACGCGCGCACGCCAGCCTCGACGATTTCCCGAACCAACTGGTCGGAAAAATGAAGCGTGAGGATCAGGATTTCCGTCTGGGAAGACTCTTGCGGATTTTTCAGCAGCCTCCAGCCCATTTAAATCGGGCATGCTGATGTCCATTACCACCACATCAGGTCTCAACTGCTCGGCCAGCGTCACCGCCTCGCGTCCTGTTTTTGCCTCGGCAACCACTTCCCAGCCGGAGCGTGAGGCCAGCAGTTCTTTAAGACCACGCCTGATAATGTCGTGATCGTCCGCCACCAAAATGCGCAATTTGTTATCTCCGGTTCGCAACGAAATTAGCCTCAAGAATATTTACGGGATGCGCCTTGCTAGGCGTTCAAACGCTGATGCTGCGCGAGCTTGCTCAAATAGATAGTTGTCTGCATCCCATTGAAAAGAAATACTGTCTAAGCTGTACTCGGATCGCCTTTGTCTTCCACAAATGCGGCGATCTGCTCTCACAGATCGATCAATGAGCATTAACGCCACCCTAAATACACACTTACATGGATTGTGTTACCTCCGCTAAAACGGTCCAATGCGGCGCGGAGGGCACACAATTATTCTTTTGGTGGTGCTTGTGGTTCTCGCACTCGGATCAGCTCCCGCATGGCCATACAGCCGCGGATGGGGTTACTACCCCAGCGGCGGCTTGGGGCTTGTGGTGGTCATCTTGGTGATACTGCTGCTACTCGGCAGAATTTAGTAAGAGAAATTTGCCAAAGGCGTGGATGAGTTTCCTTGCCGGCACCGGTTCAAACTCGTTTCCTCGTTTCCATAAACAGGAGAATCCGGCGTGGCCACACCTTCGAAATCCACAGTAATCCAAACTCCTGAAAACACGGTCGAGCCCCAGGCGCACAGAACAAGCGCCGCTCTTCGGGACCCGGATTCCTCTGCAGAGAATATGGCCTTCGTGGGACCGGGGTTGGTCACCGGTGCGTCCGACGACGATCCGAGCGGGATTGCTACCTATTCGCAGGCAGGCGCGCAGTTTGGATTTGGAACACTATGGCTGACCCTTTTTTCTTATCCCATTATGTGCGCGATTCAAGAAATCAGCGCGCGCATTGGCCGCGTGACGGGAGTAGGAATCTCGGCCAATATCCGCAAAATGTATCCACGGCCCGTCGTTTACGACCATCGTGGCCATGCTGCTGGTTTCCAGTGTTTTTAATCTGGGCGCCGATTTGGGAGCCATGGGCGAGTCCGCTCATATGCTGTTCGGAGGCCCCGCGTGGGTGCACTTGCTGGTAATGGGATTAATTTCCATTCTGCTGCAAATTTTTGTGCCCTATACGCGTTACGTAAAATATTTGAAATTTCTGGTTTTGTCGCTGATGGCCTACGTGGTGACCGCGTTTCTGGTGCACATGGATTGGCCGGCCGCACTGAGAGCGACGATAGTGCCCCCGATAAAAATATTTCACGGCGATTACTTGACCATGGTTGTGGCGGTGTTAGGTACGACCATCAGCCCGTATCTTTTTTTCTGGCAAGCCTCGCAGGAAGCCGAGGAGGTACAGGTTCGGCCAGAAGAAAAACTCGCTGAAACGTGCTCCAGCGCAAGCACCCAGACAATTACGCAGAATCAGAATTGACGCCTACGCGGGCATGGAGGTTTCCAATGCCGTGGCGTTTTTTATCATGTTGACGGCTGCGGCCACGCTGCGCGCGCGCGCGCTTATTACCGATATTCAAACTGCAACGCAAGCGGCCAGCGCGCTGGAACCCCTGGCGGCCGCTTTGCCTATGCGCTTTTTGCCGCGGGAATTATCGTGACGGGCTTCTGGCTGTTAGTCTATCGGTGGAGCCGGCGGCTTATGCCGTTGGCGAAGCGATGTGTCGGGCGGGTTCGACCTGGAATTCAAGCCGGCACGCGCGACGAAATTTTATTGCTTACGTTCGGGCCGGCAACGCTGGTGGGTTTGGCATCAAATTTTGTGCACTTCGACCCGATCAGATCGCTTCATCACAGCAGTGATCAACGGGATTCTTAGCCGCTCCAGTGATGGCTTTGATGATGTTGATGACCCGCAGTCGGAAAATCATGGGGGGATTTCACGCTGCCGGTTTATTTACAGATCCTGGATGGATTGGTACCATCGCGATGTTTGGCGCGTCAGCAGCTTTGTTATTATTCGCCCTAAATAGAAACCGCCGCTGGCTCTGTGGCGCAACGACGGTTTTTTCTTTCCGTTAAAAAACTTTTACGATGCTTTTACAGTTAGCTCGTTTTGCACCTTGTCGTTTCCACCGGCGGCTTCCGAAGCTTTCGCTCCGATGGCATTCTTTTCATCCTCGGTGTGCACCGGGCCCTTCAAGGTAACCATGCCATCCCGCACAATGACTTTGATGTTGTGGGCATAGGTGGAAAGTGAAGAATCACTGGCGATAGACTTGCGAATCTTTTTCGCAAGTTCGCGATCCGCAGGATTATTCGCCTGCTGATCGGCAGTAGTTCCACCCTTGCCGTTATCTCCCTTGTTGTTGCGAGTATTGTCCGGCTGAGTTTGTTGGTCCGACTGCCGCGCCAGCGTGGAGATCCCTGTCACTGAAAATCCAGCTATCCCCCAAACCCAGAGCGGCGATTTGCAACGTCTTATATTTCATTGTCATGGTTTTGCCCCCAGTTAAAGAGTTAAGTTAAAGCGATAAAGTGGCCGTGGCAAAAGATACTTCTGCCGGCCTTGCACCGCCATACACGGTCGTATGTAGTCTCCCCGCGAGTGCAACGTAGAAGGCAGCAGAGTCGGGTAAACCCCCATTTTTTCTGCAGCGAACTCCGTATTGGTTTGCCCCCACCGCTACACCACTATGGATGCGCCCCAAGAGCGGTAAAAAAGCGCTTAATTTTTGGCGTCACAAGAAAACTTTTTAAGGAGAATATTAAAGATGGCGAAAAACAAATCGGTATTCGGAATTTATTCTAGCCGTAGCGGTGTTGAGAACGCAGTCGTTGCACTGAAGGATTCGGGCTTCCAACACTCCGACGTATCTGTGTTACTGCCGGAGAATTTGGGCAACCGCGAAATTTCCACGGAGAAAAACACCAAGGCACCGGAAGGCGCCGCAGCTGGCGCAGGCTCTGGAGCAGTAATCGGCGGCACGCTTGGCTGGCTGGTTGGTATCGGCGCACTGGCTATTCCCGGCTTGGGTCCCTTTATCGCGGCCGGCCCGATCATGGCGGCATTAGCGGGCGTCGGAGTTGGTGGCGCTGTTGGCGGAGTTACCGGCGCGCTCGTAGGTATGGGCATCCCGGAATTTGAAGCCAAGCGCTACGAGGGGCGGTTGCAGAAGGGCGGCATTTTGGTATCCGTGCACTGCGACACTTCCGAGGAAGTGAAACGCGGCAAGGATATTCTTCAGCGCACCGGCGCGGAAGATATTTCCACGGCAGGCGAAGCTTCGGCCGATGTGAAAGACAAGACAGACGTGCGGGACGTTCCGTCGACTCGCAAGGCCGGGACCGGATATTAATTCTGTAAAGACTTCGTTGCGGTCGCTAAGTACTTAAAGCTCCAAAGGAGGCTGTATGTTCCTGGTGCTATTCATCATTTTGCTGCTTCTGTGGCTCGGCGGGTTTCTGATATTTCACGTTTCTAGTGCGCTGATTCACTTGCTGCTGTTATTTGCGGTGATTTCGATCATCATTCATTTCTTTCAACGCAGAACAGTGGCATAAAGCAAGAACGCGGCGAAAAACCTCAAATTAAACTGGTGGCTTCCACAAAAAATGGAAGCCACTATTTTTTTAAACTGGCAATAACCAAAAGACCCTAGCTAACACGGCTAGGCGGAATCAGTTACATAGACAGCGCGTGTTGCTGAGTGTAAGATTTTTTTGTTTCTTGGATGCACAAATTCTTGCGCCGCGAATCCAAACTATTCCCGATTTTCTTTTTGGCGCGCGCCATAATGGCCGTCATCCTGATGTGCCCGTTCAGTTTTTACCCGCTCCTTGCGCGCCAAACGGTGATCGATATTCAAGGCTCCCCGGACGAGGTGCTCGCGCAAGGCCGGGGCAAAGTATTAGTTTTTATCTTTGTGCGCACAGATTGCTCAATTTCAAATCGCTACGCGCCATTGCTCCAGCAGATGAACAAAAAGTACCGGCAGCAAGCCTCGTTCCGCCTCATTTTTCCCGACAGAAACGAATCGGCCGATAAAATTCGCCGTTATCTTCAGGACTACAATTACCAATTCTGAGGAGACGACTTTAGAGATCCAGAACCATCTCTTTCCTCCATTGAGACAGCGACCCCCTCACGGACCCCTTACCAATCACAGCCTCGTCCATCGCTAACATTACAATCTGCTCCCAGGGGGCCAGCATCATCACTAGATAGGATCGAATGTACGAAACATTGACATGACGCCGGATAAGCTCTCGAACGAATTGGTAATACTCTGCATAGTGCATGCTGCAGTGAAAGAGACTTCGAACGACCAGGGCTCGGGGCCATCATTCTGCTCAATATCGATTCTCAGCTCTGGTCTAGCATTACGAGCGTCCTTGCTAGTTGTCGACGTACTCTGTGAACTTGAGAAGAAGACTCCGTAAGATGGATATCGAGTTGGAAAGTGCCAATTTTGTGCGAAAGGCTTTGAAGCATGTCCAACTTGGAAAGCGGAGTGAACTCATAGCAGCCTTGCTTGTGGAGGTTCATTCATATCATGGGATGTTGCAGATGTTGCTTCAGTGTACAAATATGTGAGTTGAACACGAGACTTTCGTCACAGATCGAGTTGTATCCCGTGCTGATGATCAATTCAGATGTGTGACAATGCGCAAGAGCATGCATAATTGAGCTGCAGATGCCAACATATTAAGACAGCTGTCGAAGATGAAATCAGAAATCCATCTGTTGAAAATTGCTGGCGAATCCGTGAACATCCCTGAGGCCTCTACATCAGAACAGTCCTCGCAGCCTCGTCAACGTCATCGATTGAA
>CAVPKZ010000033.1:0-17962 GCA_963705755.1 uncultured Acidobacteriota bacterium
GGTTTGGGAGGGCTATTGAAGACACGGTCGCGCAGCGCAATTCAGGTCCGGTCGGCAGTACTGATCGCAGTGGTAGTTTTTGTTATTGCGCCGATTTACGCCTCCACGGGTCAAAGTTCACCACCACAAAATCCGCAAGTCCAAAATCAGCCAGCGCAGAACCCTGCGCCAGACCTAAAATCGCCCGGCTTCCAGGAATTTTCCGATCGCGTCCAGAAATATGTGCAGCTACACAAGTCCGTTGAGGCCACTCTGCCGAAGCTCAAAGCAACTAAGGAACCAGAGCTGATCGTCGCACACCAGAAAATCCTGGCGCGCAAGATCAAGGCAGCCCGTGTGCACGCAAAACGAGGCGACATATTTACTCCCGCTGCCAAAGAGGACTTCGTGAAAGCTATCTCCAGTGAATTTCAAGGGCCGCAAGCCTCGCACGCGAAAGCAACCATCAATCAAGGCGGGCGCCCCCCTTCAAAAAGTTCATCTGCACGTCAACGAAATTTACCCGGAGTCCATCCCGTACACTTCTGTTCCACCGACCATGCTCCAAAAATTGCCCAAATTACCCGAAGAAGTTGCCTACCGGGCAGTAAGCAGCGACCTTGTCCTTCTGGCCGTTAAAGCCAATCTTGTTGTGGATTACCTGCGCGGGGTTGTTCCCGTTGAGGCTCAGAACGGGCAATGATTCTGCGGCGTCGATTTTCCCTCATCGGACTTTTTGTTGCATTTGCAACTGTCCAGGGCGCCGACCAATTCAAATTCCCTCTTAAGTCCAACTCCGTTCGCTTCGCAGCCATCGGAGACATGGGCACCGGCGATAAACCCGAATTTCAAACCGCCGATCAGATGAATGAGCAGCGCAAGACGTTTCCTTTCGATTTTGTAATCGCGCTCGGCGACAACCTCTATGGCCGTCACTCACCCGCTGACTTTGAAAGGAAATTCGCCACTCCGTACAAGGCTCTGTTGGATGCCGGAGTCAAGTTTTACGCCGCCCTCGGCAATCACGACGACAGCAGCGAGCGTTTCTATAAGCCATTCAATATGAACGGGGCAAATTACTATTCTTTCAAAAAAGGAAACGTCCACTTTTTCGCTTTAGATAGCAACTACATGGATCCCAAGCAGCTGGACTGGTTGCAGAAACAATTGCAAAGCGCAGATAGCAATGAATGGAAGATCTGTTTCTTCCATCACCCGCTGTATTCATCCGCTCGTAAGCATGGCCCCGCCACCGACTTGAGGCTTTTATTGGAGCCGATATTTGTGAAGTACGGCGTTAACGTCGTGTTCGCCGGCCATGAGCATATATACGAGCGCGTTGTTCCGCAAAAAGGCATTTACTACTTTACAGAAGGCTCCTCAGGCCAATTACGCGCCCGTGGATTAGACCGTTCTAGTATCACCGCGGCCGGTTTCGACACCGATCGTGCTTTCATGATGGTTGAAATAGCCGACAACCAAATGTATTTTGAGACCGTATCAAGGACAGGAACGGTCGTCGACTCTGGCGTCATTCAACGCCAGCAAGCGGCCAGCGTCGCCAAACCCTAGGTTTCCGGCGCAGTTTAACGCAAAGTATTCTCGGTCTTGCGCCGGCGTTTCATCGCGTACATGGCTGCATCCGCCGCGGAAACCAAAGATTCCACGTTGTCTCCGTCCAGGGGATATACGCCAATCCCTACGCTGACGGAAATTCGCGGCCCATTGCTATCTTCCGCGATGCTGGCACTGATCCGGCGCGCTACAGAGTGCGCAGCTTCCCTCGCGGTTTCTGGAAGCAGGAGCGCGAATTCATCTCCTCCGAACCTCGCGGCGGTATCTATATCTCGGCAAAACAACGTTAAAGCGTCGGCTGTCCGGCAGAGCGCCTGGCTCCCGGTCATGTGCCCGAAGCTGTCGTTAAGCTGCTTTAGGCTGTCCATATCGAACAGCAGAAGAGAAAATTCCCTGCCGGTGCGGTTCGAACGTCTGATTTCCATGTCCAGGGCATCGATTAAATGCCGGTAATTGGCCAGTCCAGTCAGTGGGTCACTGGCGGCCAAGCGTCGCAAGTGATCCTCCAACTCCCGCTGCTTGGTCACATCCTCTACGATGACCTCATACGCGTACATCTGCCCATGCTCGCTTAGCACTTCCTGCGCGCTCAGTCTAACTTTAATAGTCGACCCATCTTTGCGAGTCCACTCCGCCTCCACGGGATCCACCGCGCCATCCTGCGATTTTCCTAGAAGCTGCGCACGCTTTGCTGGATCAGCAAATGTACTGCCGGCGATATTAACCTCCAGTAATTCTTCCTTGGAGGGATATCTCAACATCTTCAGCAGTGCCTGATTCACGTCGAGAAATGCACCTTCAAGGTCACACCGGCATATACCGTAGCTTAGGTTTCCAGCCAAGGCGCGATACTGTGCCCGCAGTCGCCGTAACTCCCGCTCCGCACGGTCCCGCTCATGACGCAGTGATCGCTCGTTCAGGGCTCTGCGAACGGCCACTGGCAGATGCCCGATGGCGTCGGTATGCACGCAGTCAAATGCCCCTCTGAGCATAAGATTTGCTGAGTCTTCTTTCGATATATTGTCCACCAGCAGGATGAGCGGCAGGTCTTTTGGGAGTTGAGTGGCTAAGGCACAAACATCGCCTCCGTTTGCCCCGAACCGTACTGGCAAACTGCAATATCGAATGATTGTCGCTGGGGATGATTAACTAGCTGGTTTGCATCTGTGACGACATGAGCATCTACCGCAAATCCGACGCGCTTCAATTCCTGCACGCTTCGCTCGACCAGCGACTGGTCGCCATGAGCAAAAATAATTCGTACCGTCGGCCGTCTGGCCTCGTCAATATTCACAGGCCTGGATGCGACCTGTGTGGCGTTTTCCAGTTTGGATTGCGAAGGCAAAGTTTTGACCCCAAACCCTCTTAGAAGCAACCGCTTAGAAGCGCCCTTCCGTTCCAGAGGACCACATCGGATAGGCCGGAACAATCGGGCTTTCTCCTCATAGTTAACAACCGGGTACGGGAGTAGTAAACCTACCCTTCCTAATTGCGGCGACGCAGTCCGCCCCTATAACCCCTTCTGTCACGATAACTGTCTCATTGGAGACATCCGAGATCGATAGTAATTCGGTACTACAGGAATTCCCTACTTCCCACGCGCTGCCGATTGTGGGAGAGTATGGTCCCGGTTGACTCGCCCGAGACGTCCCCCAGGCCCAACGGTTAATCGATTGTGGGTGGTCACTCGTGTATAAGAGTTTTTTTGGGCTTAAGAAAAACCCGTTCAACGTAAACCCTGACCCCTCTTATCTTTACCTGACGCCACAAACCAGGCGCACTCTTGATGAATTGACCTATGGCGTTGAGAGCCGCAAGGGCTTAATGCTATTGACCGGCGAAGCTGGCACCGGGAAAACTACCCTCGTCAATCATCTGCTCCTCTGGCTGGAGCATAAACGGGCACGCACTGCATTTATCTTTAACTCTCATCTGGACTCCGAGCAGTTGTTTGACTTCATTTTTTCCGAATTTGAAATTCCGGTCACTCCTCAAGCGAAAGCCAACCCCTTATTGGCCTTTAACGATTGGTTATTAGCTCGCTACAGGGCGAATGATTTGGTCGTTCTGATCGTTGACGAAGGGCAGGGATTGCCTATCCATGTACTCGAAGAGATTCGCCTTTTATCGAACATGGAGCTCCCCAACGAAAAGTTGCTGCAAATTATCCTGGTCGGCCAGCCAGAACTGGACGCGAAATTAAGGCGTCCGGATCTGCGACAGCTTCAGCAGCGCATCGGCCTGCGCTGCAAGACGGCGCCGCTTACGTTGGAAGAAGTCGCGGGGTATATCGAAAATCGGTTACATACGGCGGGCTCGGGGAACAATTTGGTCTTCGAGGCTGATGCCGTCGAGGCGGTGCACAATTATTCTGGGGGCATCCCGAGAGTTATAAATTTACTGTGTGAGAACGCGCTGATCAGTGCCTACGTCGAACATACCAATGTGATTTCTGGGGCATTGGTTGCGGAGGCCGCGCGTGAATTGCAGTTCGACACCTTCCGGCCGGTCGCGCCGCCACGATTGCGCACTATAAGTGCGCCGTCAGATGTAGCAGCCGACTTGCATTCCATTCTGGCCAAGATCAAAGCGGACGCCGACGCGTGGCAGGAGAAACCCAAGGCTACACCTTATCTCGTGAGTGCGCAAAAAGCCGTTATCAATCATCAGGGCGATGCATTCAGCGCCGGGGATTTCGAAACGACCGGCACCAGGGTAAATATCCCCGCAACTTCCAAATCACCAAACCCTGAATACGCAGCGCCGCGAGCGCGCGTCTGGAAGCGTGATCCGGCCGGACATTTCTTCTCCGCGAATCTGGCTTCAGCTCGCGCGTTGCGCGCTATCAATAATCTTCGAGCTTCTCTGGAACCAGCCATTGGCTCTATCAAGAAATACAATCTCGAGGAAAAACTAAGGTTGTACGCCAAGCTTGTCCGGATTCATGGGTACGAACCAACGCTTCGCTCCATCAGAAATCTGAAGGTGGAAACGAGTATGAGACGAGGCGCGAAACGCGTTCACGTCCCCGGAATAAAACCCGCAATGTGGTCGCTTGGAAGCTTGGACTTAGACCGCCAATTAAAAAAGCATGTGCAAACTGTCCGGAACGTTACTGGACCGCGTCTAGCTAGTTTGGGGGCTCACATCAAAACGGGCATTCACAATGCTCGAAATCGTGTGACTCCGCTTGTAGATTCGCTACTGCGTTGGTGGCACCGTAATTTTAACGAAGAGGCTTACGGGAAAACGTTAATTGCGAGTTTGTTGGCTTTTTGCCTGCTGCTTGGGATCCTGCTTCGGATGAATCTGGCACAAGCACCGCAACATTCTGGCCGGATAGTAATTCGCAGCGTGGGGATTCTGTTGTGCGGCCTTTATCTGGCCGCGGGCCTTCCGATTTTATTGCGAGCACGTCACAAGCTTTGGGCCGACACTTCTGTAGTGGTGGCCACAGCGTCGCGTTGGCTACGCGCTCCTATAGCTCCCGTGCCGAGCCGGATGTCTCCGATGGAGACCCGAACGCTTAGTTCAGTCGCGGGAAAGATACATACTCATCGGCGGGCGTGAGGCAGTGCGCGGACTGCTTTACCGCGTTTCGCCCTTTACCGATCCGGCCAGATCAAGCTGGACATCCACGACCGGCTTAACCTTTAGCAAGAAATTACTGGGATTTTTCAAACCCCACGCTATGTAAGGAACTTCGAAAGTTGCCGTCCCTTTCCACTGCCCTTCTGTCAGCGTTGCTTGAGTGGGCACGTTGAGCTCGTGATCAGTCCCGTGCAAAGAAAATACTCCATGAAGCTTCAAACTGGAATTTCCTTGCGCAACCACGGTTCCGTCGGCGTGGTCTGGCCGAAACACCAACTCTGAATATTGGCCGCTTTCGAGTATTTCCTTGTGCATCCGCCGGTCTCGACTGTCGTTACCGCTCTCGCCCGATGTAGCATCCACCACAATTTCGCCGCTGGCTTTTCCCGTTGCGGGGTCGACCGACAAGGTTCCGCGCTTCACGTGAAACGTTCCGTGCACCGTATGTAAACTGGATTCCACACTCCAATGTACGGTGCTTTTTGCGGGGTCCACAGACAAAACAATTTGCTCCGCAGCTCGTGTCGGGTGTGGATTTTGCCGCGAAGGAGCAGCTTGGCGGCCCGGCATTGCTACGCCGAGAAGCACAACCACAGCGACACAATTCCTTAGCGCATACATCATCTTTGGAAATCCTTACTCATGCCGCCAGAAACCTCCAGCCGAGTAACGCGCCCGTGAAGGCAAAGTGTGCCGGCGAAGTTTCGCCCACGTGAATGGATATCAATCGCGCGAAAACTTCGGGATTTTGTCTAAAAACGGTTAGAGTTCTGCGACGAAGACGCGTGCGTCCATCAAGCAACAGCAGCAGTCGCGCCATAAACGTCGGACGCCGGGCAAATTGGCGATGAGCTTTTTGATACAAGTCCAGGCAGTTTTTCTCCATAGCCTCGGCCAACGCCACCGCTTGATGAAAGCTCAGGCTCAATCCTTCGCCGGTGATTGCATCAACGCTTCCCGAGGAATCCCCAATGAGCGCCACATTGCCACGACAAACGCGCTTCAGACGATGCATGGTTGTAATCGTGCCGCGCGCCGGCCTCGAAAGCCTTTCACCGTTCAACCGGTTTGCCAGTTGCGGAAATTCTTTAAGAGCAACTCGGATGTCGCGGTTTTCGTTTCGCGACGCCATCACCACGCACACTTCATTCGCGGATACTGGCGTGACGTAAGCTTGCGCGTTCTCAGCCCAATGAATTTCCACATATTCCGACCAAGGCGCAACATTGAAGTGTGCGCGCCACGCTAGCCGAGATTGTTTTTGGTTGCAAGAATCCAACCCAGCCCACCGCCTGACCCGCGATTGGCCACCGTCCGCGCCTATGATCCATTTGGCCGTGACGAAGTCTCCTCCCGCAAGGCTTACGCCATTTTCCCGGATGCCGGTCACCGGCGTTTCCCAAAGAAACTGAACGCCTAGGGCCCCTGCCTGATTCAACATTTTTTTGTGGAGTATGGGACGGCGCAATCCCACTCCCACTCCAGTCGGAAAACAGGCTGTTGCCGACTTTTCTTTTTCCAGAAATTTTATTCCCTGGAGCGGATACCCCTCACCCGGCGCAACTTCCACGCCGAGTTGCTGGAGAATGGCAATCGAATCAGGCATCAAGCCCTCGCCGCAGGGTTTATCAATCGGGGGTCTATTTCCATCTGCGACCACCACATGGAAACCTCGACGTCGCGCCGCGATTGCCGCGGCTAAACCCGCAGGACCGCCTCCGATCACGAACACATCCGTGCCATTGACCATGAATCGTCCGCTTTCCTCGAGCTTAAGTATCCACTTGGAGGGTTGTTGTTAATGATGCCGCAAAGCGGTCACAAGATGCTTTTGCGTAAAGAACTTTGTGACTCGCATATAAACTAGATTTATCTGCCAATCGAAAAGTATTAATTTGATCTATATGTGATTCCGGCCCATTCTGATTCCACGGATCAGCTTGTTACTCGACCGGTCGGGATTGGTCGGGACGCGAGGATCGCAAATTCAAAAATTACACTAAACTAATTGTGTTCACAAGTACACCCACAGTGCAAACGGAGAAAATTTAATTGAGCGGATCGCTCCCCAGGCCTCGTAGTCACACACTCGTCGATGGCGCCAGTCGCTCCCCGGCACGCGCGATGCTGCGGGCCTGCGGCATGAATGATGAAGACTTCAAGAAACCACTCATTGGTGTGGCCAATACGTGGATTGAAATCGGACCGTGCAATTATCATCTTCGCGAGTTGGCAAAACATGTGAAGGACGGAATTCGCGCTGCTGGTGCTGTCCCGCTGGAGTTCAATACCGTGTCGATTTCCGACGGCATCACCATGGGCACGGAAGGCATGCGCGCGTCGCTAATCAGCCGTGAAGTGATCGCTGATTCCATCGAGCTGGTCACCAGAGGCAATCTCTTCGATGCCCTTATCGTGCTGGTGGGCTGCGACAAAACCATTCCCGCAGGAATTATGGCGTTGGCTCGCCTGAATATTCCCGGGATGATTTTGTATGGCGGTTCAATCGCCCCGGGCCAGTTTGAAGGTCACTCCGTAACCATTCAGGATGTCTTCGAGGCTGTGGGCACTTATGGCCGCGGGGAAATGAGCGAGGAGCGTTTGACCGCGCTAGAAAACGTTGCGTGTCCGGGAGCTGGCGCCTGCGGCGGCCAATATACCGCCAATACCATGGCGCTGGTTTGCGAATTCCTTGGCGTGGCGCCCATGGGGCTTTCCAGCACTCCTGCGACGAACGAGGCGAAAGCCGAAACTGGTCGTCGCGCCGGCGAACTCGTTGTTGACCTTCTTCGCAGAAATGTTTTGCCATCGCAAATCATAAGCAAGGCCTCCATTGAAAACGCCATCGCCGGTGTAGCGGCCACAGGCGGCTCAACTAACGCAGTCTTGCATTTGCTGGCTATCGCCAACGAAGCGAAGCTTCCTTTGTCCATCGACGATTTTGACCGAATCAGTTCGCGTGTTCCGATTCTTGCTGATTTAAAACCTGGGGGGAAATTTGTCGCTACCGACCTATACGCAGCAGGCGGCACTGCGCTCGTCGCAAAGCGCCTGCTTGAAGCTGGATTATTGCGTGGAGATTCCATCACCGTTACCGGCCGCACCATCGCAGAAGAAGGCAACGCCGCAAAAGAAGCACCCGGACAGGAAGTCGTTCGCAAGTTGAACGCGCCGCTCAAGCCCACCGGCGGCCTGGTGATCTTGAAAGGCAATCTTGCTCCTGAAGGGTGCGTAGTCAAAGTCGCGGGTCACAATATTCAAAACTTCAGAGGTACTGCTCGTGTTTTTGATAGCGAAGAAGCGGCATTCCAAGCGGTGGAGAACCGCTCCGTTAAAGCCGGGGACGTCATGGTAATTCGTTACGAGGGGCCCAAAGGCGGCCCGGGAATGCGCGAGATGCTCGCGGTTACAGCGGCGTTGGTGGGCGCCGGCTTGGGCGACAGCGTTGCACTTCTGACCGACGGCCGGTTTTCCGGCGCAACACACGGGCTCATGGCCGGTCACGTTGCTCCCGAAGCGGCCAACGGTGGCCCTATCGCCGCCGTCGCCGAAGGCGATACCATCGTGTTCGATCTCCCATCGCGCACCTTGAATTTAGAAATTACTAATGCGGAAATGCAACGAAGGCTGGCCTCCTGGCGCGCCCCTGCGCCACGCTACACTTCTGGCGTGATGGCCAAGTATGCGCTGCTGGTTTCTTCATCAGCGTTGGGAGCCATCACCGTTGTTCCGCAAATATTGCCGTCCGCTCTGCAACCTGGGACGAGTGCGAGGACCTTATGAAGCTAACCGGCGCGGAAATTCTTTGTGAATCGCTGACCAGGCTCGGCGTGAAGCACATCTTTGGTTATCCCGGCGGCGCGATTTTGCCGGTCTACGACGCGCTGGGGAAATCTAAGTTGCACCACGTACTGGTGCGCCACGAGCAAGGGGCCACACACATGGCCGATGGTTACGCGCGGGCCAGTGGCGAAGTGGGCTGTGCGATGGCTACTTCTGGTCCTGGTGCCACAAATATGGTCACCGGTATTGCTACAGCCATGCTTGATTCTTCCCCGGTCGTTTGCATTACCGGCCAGGTCAGCAGCAAGGTTTTAGGTTCCGACGCGTTTCAGGAAATAGATATAACCGGCATCACCATGCCGATTACCAAGCACAACGTGGTAGTGACCCGCGCAGAGGATATTGCTCGCACTGTGCGTGAAGCGTTCCTGATCGCCGCATCCGGACGCCCCGGACCCGTTTTAGTGGACATCACCAAGGATGCACAGCAAGCTTCCTGCGAATTTGATTGGGATGCTGCCGCTCCAAAACTTCCGCCAAAGCGCCAGCGAATCAATTACGACCAGGTGGAATTCGATCGCGCGGTTGAATTGCTGAACTCCGCAAAGCGTCCGCTCATTCTCGCTGGACACGGCATCATCGTTTCGGGCGCGATGAAAGCATTCGAGCAATTTGTACGCGCGGGAAATTACCCAGTGGCTATGACGCTGCTTGGCATCGGCTGCTTCCCTGCTAAAGATCCTCTGAACCTTGGCATGATGGGTATGCACGGCGAAGCCTGGGTCAACAACGCCATTCAGGAATCCGATCTCCTGATCGCCGTGGGAATGCGCTTCGATGATCGCGTCACTGGGGATTTGCGCACCTACGCGAAAAACGCCCGCAAGATTCACATCGAGATTGATCGCGCGGAGATCAACAAAAATGTGCCGGTGGATGCGGCACTCGTCGGCGACGCGCGTGAAGTTCTGGAGAAACTTACTCCGCATATCGAAACGCGCGACCACGGCGTGTGGCTCCGCCATATCCAGGAATCCAAGGGTGATTCTGCCGTTCGAGACATTCAGAGCCTGCCCGACAACGGTCATCTCTATGCCGCTCACGTCATCAACGACATCTGGAAAGAGACTCGCGGCGAAGCCATTGTGGTCACCGATGTTGGCCAGCATCAAATGTGGGAAGCCCAGTACTACCACCACAATTTGCCGCGCACCCTGATCACCTCCGGCGGTCTCGGTACCATGGGCTTTGCGCTGCCGGCCGCTATCGGCGCGAAATTCGCCAGGCCTGACGCCGAGGTGTGGGTGGTCGTCGGGGATGGCGGATTTCAGATGACCATGAGCGAGCTCGCCACCATCGTTCAGGAAAAAATCAACATTAAGATCGCCATCATCAACAATGGCTTTCTGGGCATGGTCCGTCAATGGCAGGAATTTTTCTACGACAAACGCTATGTCGCCACTCCACTGGTGGCTCCCGATTTTGCCGCGCTGGCCAACGCCTTTGGCATCCGCGGCGAACGCATCTCGACTCGAAATGAAGTAATCCCCGCCATTCGCGCCGCGCGCCAAACCAACGAAACAGTACTCTTCGATTTTCGCGTGGAGCAGGAAGACTCGGTTTACCCCATGGTTGCGGCCGGCGCTTCCCTTCACGATATGATTCGGCGGCCCGATAGTCCGCTGGTGGAGACGGCGACTGAGCCATGAAAAAAATAGAGGAAACCATGCAAACACTTGTCGCTTACGTGGAGAACAAGCCAGGCGTGCTCAACCGCGTTTCTTCCCTGGCCCGGCGTCTGGCAATCAATATCGATTCCCTAACCGTAGGCCCCACGGAAAACGAGGAAATCGCGCGCATGACCATCGTCGCGCACACCGACGAAAAGGGCGCTCACCGACTGGAGGCCAGCCTTGAAAAATTGGTGGATGTGCTGCTGGCTGAAAATATTTCTAATCGCTCCATCCTCGAACGCGACCTGGCGCTAATTAAAGTTCTGGCTGACCAGAAAAATCGCCCGCATCTGATGGAATTGATCAAAGTGTTCAGGGCCCGAGTCGTGGACGTTGCGCCAGAATCGCTGATCCTGGAAGTTTCCGGCACCGTCGATAAGATTGACGGCCTGCTTGAGGTTTTGCGCCCCTTTGGCGTTTTGGAAATGGCCCGTACCGGAAGAATTGCTATGACCCGCGGAGGCGATTTGCTTCGTCCGCCGGTTGTTAACGAACCAGAAGTTTCTGCAAATTCAGAGAATCGTGCCGGAACAACGGTCGCGAACTGAAGAATATTTTGAACGCTATCGTAATTCTGTTGACCACATGAAATTTATCGCGGCTGCGCAGGCCGCCCAAGGAAAAACATGGCCAAACTCTATTATGACGATTCCGCAGACTTATCACTCATTCAGGCAAAAAAGGTAGCCATCATCGGCTACGGCTCGCAGGGACACGCACACGCCTTGAATCTGCGTGACAGCGGAGTGTCTGTACGCGTCGGCCTGCAGCCCGGCAGTTCGTCGCGCGCCAAAGCCGAAAAGGATGGTTTGACCGTCAACACTCCGGCGGAAGCAGCCGCCTGGGCGGACGTCATCATGATTCTCGCGCCCGATACCAAGCAGCCCAAGCTGTATCACGAAGCAATTGAGCCCCATCTCAAAGCGGGTAAGACCCTGATGTTCGCGCACGGTTTCAACATCCGTTTCGGGGCCATCAAACCGCCGGCGTCCGTTGACGTATCCATGATCGCTCCCAAAGCACCTGGGCATCGGGTACGCGAAGTATTCAGCGAAGGTGGCGGCACTCCGGCACTTCTCGCCGTGGAGCAAGATGCCAGCGGCACAGGGAAAAGACTTAGCATTGTCTTACGCCAAAGCCCCGGAAACCACTCGCGCAGGCGTGCTGGAAACCACTTTCACCGAAGAAACCGAAACCGATCTCTTTGGCGAGCAGGCAGTATTGTGCGGCGGCGTTAGCGAACTCATCAAAGCTGGTTTTGAAACTCTAGTCGCCGCCGGATACCAGCCCGAGGTCGCCTATTTTGAATGCATGCACGAATTAAAACTGATCGTCGACCTGATTTATCGCGGCGGTCTAAGCTACATGCGCTATTCCATCAGCGACACCGCGGAGCAAGGCGATTACAGTGCCGGGCCGCGCATCATCAATGCCAAGACCAAAGAAGAAATGCGCAAAATTCTTGCCGAGATTCGCGACGGCAGCTTCGCCAAAAAATGGATTGAAGAAAACGAGCAAGGTTGCCCCAACTTTCTGGCTGCCAGACAGCGCGAGCAAACCCATCCCATCGAGCAGTTGGGTCCGGAGCTTCGTGCCATGATGCCGTTTCTCCAGCCAATCACCGCTCCAGGCTTGGCCAAACCCGCGGCAGCCAGCAAAAAGTAATTAAACTAAGTTGTAACTTTTTTGGCTATCCGTGCCTCCGAGTATTGACACACCGGTAAATTTGAATAATTCTCGGGCGCAATGAAATCCAAGGCTCAGAATGCTACTCCGCCACTTCCGGAACGTATCGACCAGCTCAGCATCAAACGTCAGGAAATCATACGTCCTATTCTTGAACATCCGCGCGAATACGTATTGCTAAGCGTTCGCGCGCTAGCTCAACGCCTGGGCACCGATCCGGCCACCATCGTACGCATCGTTCGGGGTCTGGGATTCGAAAGTTATCGCGATTTTCAACATCACCTTCACGAGTTATCTCTCGCCTTCGCCACTTCTCTGGATACCATGCGTGCAGGCGGCCAGGACGGCGGCATGCCTGGCTATATTCGCGAAGCACTCGAGGCAGGACATAAAAAACCTCCAGGGCTTGAAGAACAGTCTGGACGCGCGTCGCTTGGTTGCTTTGGCCAAGCGAATTTATGCTGCACGTAAAATCATTCTCATTGCAGGCGACCTGGCCGCCTACCTGGCGCACTATTTCGAATACCAGACTAGCGTGGTGGGCCTGCCCGTGTTCGCGGCCACTTCCTACGGACGAATCGCTCATCTGGCGCGTACGGCAACCAAGCAGGACTTGGTCATCGCCATCAGCTTCCGCCGCGGACTGCGTCAGACCGTGGAAGGCGCGCAGCTCGCGCGGTCCAAAGGCGCGTATTGCGTCGGCATCGCAGACACGTTTCTTTCGCCGCTGGCCCGGATATGCGACGAAATATTTCTAGCTTCGGTAGAATCCACCTCATTTGCGGCTTCGTTTACAGCCCCCATCGCGCTGCTCAATGCTATCGTCGTAACCTGCGCGCAATACCGGCGCGCGGAAACAATGGTGGTGGTGAAAGAGCTAGCCGAGGAACAACGTAAAGGTTTTCGCTGGTACACAGCATAGAGTCCGCCATTCTCGCTAAATCAACTTTTTCCAAAACACTTCGGTGCGGATATTATCTGAGCGTCGACACGCGGGAAATGCGAGCGCGCAAATAATGCATCTTTTACGTGAGGGCGTGCCGGCACATGAAACCATGCGCAGTTAATTTTCTGGAGGGATTTGAAACTTGAAGAATAAACGGAGGTTTGTGCTATGGACGTTTTTGTTTGTATTCCTGAACGTTGACATAGCGCGGGCTCAATCAACGTCCACGCTGACTGAGCGCATCCAACGCGTCATCGGCCGCCCGGAGTTCGGGCACGCAAATTTTGGCATTGAGTTTTATTCGCTGGACTCCGGAAAAATTATTTACGCCTTGAACCCGGAGAAATTGTTCGTCCCTGCTTCGACGACGAAACTTCTCACCGAAGGCACGCTCCTCGCCAAGCTCGGCGCGGATTACCGCTTTCACACCAGGATTTATCGCACCGGGCTGGTGGATTCCAAGGGAAAGCTCAAGGGAGATCTAATCCTGGTAGCCAGTGGCGATCCCAATATTTCGAACCGCCTGCAGCCGGATGGCACGCTTGCGTTCGTAGACGAAGATCATTCTTACAACGGTCCTGCATTGCCTGGCGACCCGCTCGCTGTGATCAAGGAGCTCGCTGGAAAAATCTCTGCAAAAGGAATTAAACGGATTGATGGCCGGCTGCTCATCGATGCCAGCCTTTTACCTGATGGCCCACGCGAAGGCGGCACCGACGTGGTCATGTCTTCCATCATGGTGAATGACAACGTGATCGACCTCGTTGTCAGACCCGGAGTGAAGAGCGGAGACGCGACCATCCTCGAATACTCGCCACACACTTCCTACCTAAATTTTGTCAATCACGTAACCACCGGGGCGCGAGATTCAAAGCCCAGTCTTGAGTCACCCGAAGTCGAATCAAACGAAGATGGCAGCATAGTCGTGACTCTGACTGGCGGCTTACCGGCCGGCATCGTGCCGCAAACAGCGGCCTTTGCGGTTCCATCTCCTACCACCTTTGCCATCACCGTTCTGCGCGAGGCTCTCGTTGCCTCCGGCGTCCAGTTCAAGTTCAAAAAAGGCGCTGCAACCCGACCGCCGGATTTCCTTGCGTATTCGAAATTGTATGTACCAGAAAACATAGTGGCCGAGCATGTGTCAGCGCCTTTATCCGAAGAAATCAAAGTCACTTTAAAAGTCAGCCAGAATCTTCACGCGGGTATGGGACCGTACCTGCTGGGAACCTTGATCGCCAAAGACACCAAAAATCCGCTGGCCGCAGGTTTCCGCGTAGAGCGCAAGTTTTTGCAATCTGCAAACCTCGATCTTTCCGGCGCCTCCCAAGGCGATGGGGCTGGTGGCGATTGGGCGGATCTTTTTTCTCCGGATTTTATGGTTCACTACCTGACCTACTGGACCACAAGTCCCGACTACCAAGTGTTGCTAAGAGCCCTGCCGGTGTTGGGAAAGGATGGTACGCTCGCGGCCATTCAGAAAGATTCTGCTGGCGCGGGCCATGTTTTCGCAAAAACAGGGACGTTCAACTCGGAGGACAAGCTCAACGGAAAAGGAATGTTGAATGCCAAAGGATTGGCAGGGTATGTCACCACTAAATCCGGGGAGCGGTTGGTCTTTGCCGCCTACGTAAACCACGTAGCACTGCCAGACGATCCAGAGGCTGCCCAGCAGGTTGCCGGGCAAGCCTTGGGAGAAATAGCAGCGGGGGCTTACGACGCAGACTTAAAGTAAGGTGGGAGCTCTCCCACAAAGTCCATTCCCAGTGGGTCGAACATGTGCTGTACTTTTAACTCAGAGATATCTTGCCCAGCTCAGCGACGCGGCGTTCGAAGGTCATTTCCACGAGGCCGTGCTTGCCGTAGTAGCGCAAAACAATCTTGTGTCCGGTTCAATTTTAGCCCGAGCCCTGATCAACGCGTCCGACATTTCTACCCAGTCGCCGGTTACCAGGTAAGTGCCTTCCCAGCCGTGTAATTCGAACCGGCCATCGTGCCGTAGAGTAAGTGGAACCGCCGAGCACTTGATCGTCTTCCCGGCCAACTTCGCCGTCGAACACTCATAGCGGCCGGATACATCCACGCTATCCGCCACAGCCCGGGGGGCCGAAGCTACCAGGGGCAAAAAGAAGAACGCCAGGATCCAGGTTCTATTAACAAAGTACCGCATTGCATCTCCCGCCAGATGGCACAATCTAATTCGGATGTGCGATCACTCCCGGTAATGCATGCTAGCCGCCACCAAGACTCACTATAAGGGCGTTACAACAATTGGACTTACATCTTCTCCAAAAATGGGCAGTGGACTTAATGGAACATTCTGTGTCTCTTGACCCGCCAACTTGTGCAAAATTCTGCGGTACTAAAACGTTCGTCCAGTACGGCCTATACTACTGCATCGGCAACTCCACATTAGCCTGCCCGTCCTTACGGGGATCAGATGCGCCGTAATTAACTCCGGTCGCAAAATCTCTAAGCACCACCTGCCCCCCGCCCATCACGCTGGAAAAGGCCCGTCTTAAATCTATTTTGTGACCCTTGGAGGTCAGCTCGTTGCGTACATTGGCGGCAAAGCGGTTCTCCATCGACACATCGCACCCACTGAAGGTGTGAAGAGAATCTGGGCGCCTCCAGGGCCGCCTGGATGTTCATTTTGAAGTCCGCAATATTGGCAACAAATTGAGCGTGGGCCTGCGACTGGTTCCATCCCCCCATGATGCCAAAAGCCACCCGCGTGTCACCTTTCTGTGCGAACGCAGGGATGATGGTATGGAGCGGCCGTTTTCGCCCGGCAAGGGCATTCGGGGAAGCAGGATCAAGCGTGAAAAGGCCGCCACGGTCATGCAAGACAAACCCGGTGCCGGCAGCCACAATGCCCGATCCGAAGGCCGCGAAGTTACTCTGGATCAACGACACCATATTCCCTTCGCGATCCACCACGCTCAAAATACGTCGTGTCCTTGCCGCCCCGCAATTCTCCGGCCGAGACATCACAATTGGCATGCACCGGGTCGATCAATTTCGCTCGTTGGTCCGCCCATTCCTTTGAAAGCAATGTAGATACCGGCAATTTTTGCTTGCCGCGGATCCCCTATGTATTTCGCTAAATCCGCATACGCCAACTTCTTAGCCTCTATCATGGTGTGCAGTGCGTTCGCGGAACCGAACTCCCAATTTTTCTGGCCTAGCGGAAATTTCTCCATGATATTCAGCATTTCGAGCGCGGCCAATCCTTGGCCATTGGGCGGCAATTCGAACACCGTCCAGTCGCGATAGGTAGTTGAAATCGGTTCCGCCCACTCACTCGAATATTCCGCCAGATCTTGCGCGGTCATCACTCCGCCATGATGTTTCATGCTCTCAAGAATTTTCTTGGCGATTTCGCCTTTATAGAATGCATCTCTTCCGTGAGCAGCGATCTGCTGCAATGACCAAGCCAGATCGCGGTCGCGAAAGACTTCCCCTACGCGCGGCGCATGATCTTGTATTAAATACGTTTGCGAAGCAGCACTATCTCCGCGCAGGAGATCCGTTGTGGTCACCCAAACGGCAGCGGTCATTTCCGGAACCGGAAAACCATCCTGCGCAATTTTTATTGCCGCTGCGAGGTCCTCGCTCAGTTTTTTTGCGCCCAATCTGTCTGCCAGCTTCTGCCATCCATCGACTGTGCCGGGCACGTCACGGAATAGATACCCTGCTGCGGCATATCTCGCAAACCGTGGTTATGCAGAAACTCGATGGTCAGATCTTTGGGCGCCCAACCGCTGGCATTCAGCCCATATAATTTGTTGGCTTTCACATCGTAGACGATCACAAAAAGATCGCCCCCAACGCCGTTCATCATCGGCGCTACGACGCCCATGACCGCGTTCGCCGCAATCGCAGCGTCCACCGCGTTGCCTCCGTGTTCCAGAATTCGCACGCCTGCTTGCGCCGCCAAAGGCGATTCCGCGGCCACAATGCCATCCCGCGAAATCACCATCGATCGCGCCTGAGAGCGATCCTGAGCCTGCAAAGGAAAGAGTGGCATAAGCCAGAAAATATAAACCCAAAACCTGAATAATTTAGAGACCTTCATCTTGCTCCCATGGTCTTGACCAGCGTCTATTCGCCATCACTGCTCAACGCACAAATTTGTCCGTGGACTATACACCTTCGACCACGCTTTTTATAGATAGTGGCTCTTCAATCGACGCCTACGTGCTCGCCCGTTGCCGTCTACCATCTTCAAACGATTGGCATTTGGCTCCAGACCCTCTAGAATCCAAGGGCGCGGGTTGTCGCACCACCTTGTACCAGTTATCGTACATCTTCCTCTTATCCTGACTAGTCGGGGGCAGGAGCGACTGGTCGGCAGCGGCGAGTGCTCTGTTCCACTCCTCATCAAGCCGCTCGTTCGCGTTTCCTATGAGTGGTCCTATTTGGATACTGCCGACAGGCTTGCTGAAGACTACATTAGACTTCAAGGCCACTCGAAGCATGCCATCGTCAATCGAACCAAAGTCGTCATACCGATACCGCTTGGTGCTAGATTCACTCCATATTCCTTCGTGGCATTCCCAGTGGAGCTGGTCTCGTCCAAAATGAAGTATACGAGGGGATAAAAGGCGCTCCTGGAAACACCAGCCCCTGGATGCAAGTGTTCCATTGGGACGTCGTCAGCAATTAGTAA
>CAVPKZ010000034.1:0-11103 GCA_963705755.1 uncultured Acidobacteriota bacterium
ACGTCACCAGGAAGAGGAAACCGGTCGGTATGGAGATCAGCTCGGTGGTGAGCATGAACAGCGGGCGCATGTCGGGGTTGATGCCGCTCTGGAACAGGTGGTGCTGCCAGACGAAGAAGGACAGCAACGCCACGGCCGAGCATGCCGGCGGCCGCCACCTTGTACGCGAAGAGCGGCTTTCCGGTGAAGCCGGCATGATCTCCATGATGATGCCGAAACCGGGCAGCGCCATGATGTAGACCTCTGGGTGGCCGAAGAACCAGAACAGGTTCTCCCACAAGAAGTTGCTGCCGCCGTGCTCGTTGACGAAGAAGGCGGATCTAGGCCGTGCCGGTCCAGAATGCCGCAGATATCGGATTAAGAGTGGCTGCCAATTTGCTAGGTATAAACGCAGGGGAGCTTGCCCGGGGGGCCGGTTTGATGCGCAACGGTGTATCCTCAGAAGGGTTTCTCCTCTTAGACCCTTCGATGAATCCGGTTTTTGTCAATCAAGCTGCGGCTGAAATACTGCTTTATCCTCAGAAAGTCGCGACACAAAGAAAACTCGATAGGTTTCTTAACACCGAGATTCGCGGCCGGCTGCTCTCAACACAATCCTCTGGCTTACCGGAGCTCGTCAGTAGGTTCCACTCGGGGAAAAGGATTTATCAGTGCCGAGCCGTTCGGGTGAAAGCCATCGCCGGGAGCGACTCACAATCGTCGCTCGCCGTATTTCTTGAGCGCGGTTCTTCGGGATCAATTCCGCTGGCGCAGGTTGCAGAAAAATTCAAACTGACAACCCGTGAGCAGGAGGTTTTGCAATTTCTCTCGGAAGGTGGCCTGACGACCAAAGAAATCGCCGCGCGGATCGGGATCAGCGCCAATACGGTTAAGGCGTTTCTACGCTTGATCATGCTCAAGATGGGAGTGACCACGCGTTCTGGGATTTTAGGGAAAGCCATTACTACAAAATTCTGAACCAGTATAGTAGTACCCATTGTTCCAGGACGTTCAGGACTGTACTATTGCTGGTCATACGGCCAGTATCCGGCGCACTGCTCCTGCCATACCCTGAAGCTACCAGCCGGAATGGCGGATCGGTGGCGAGGCACATAACGTACGCTCTCCAGGCATCCCTTTTTATTCTGAGTTGCACGAATGTCTCTCCCGCGCAGGTCCCAAAAGTTCAACATGTACTTATCATGCTCGAAGAGCGGTTCGCCGCGACTGTGGCGAACAGCGCAAACCAGGCCGTGACCTGGACAGCTACCGCGGGCGCCATTTCTGCAGGCTTGTTCACTGCGCCCGTTGTGCCAAACGAAACGACGGTCACCTTGACGGCCAACAGCGTTGCGGTTCCTTCCCAATCAGCGAGTGCCACAGTGCAGATTCTGCCGTCAACTCTGCCCGCATCTTCGCCTTTAACACCTTCCGGGCCGATCCAGATTAACGGGCAGAACGGCACGGTGGTGGAAAATCTCCATATAACAAATCCTTCCGGGGATTGTGTGGTGATCTCTAATTCCACAAACGTCATCATCCGAAGGTCGGAAATCGGACCATGTGGCGGACATGGTGTGAAGATTTCGGGCGGAAAGACGACTGGAATTTATGACAACTTCATTCATCCGGAAAAACCGTTCGCGACTGACTGCTGCGACACGCATGATGGGATCTTCGCGAACAAAACTTCGAACCTTTCCATCCAGGGCAACGTGATTGCCTATGGAGAATCAAACATTGAAGTAACCAACTCGACCATTGTTACGGCGGTTGGGAATTTTCTGCTGAACCCGATCGATTCGGATCCGTCGCAGCCCGCGGATGGACAGAGTCGCGGGCAAAACTTTCAGGCTTGGGGCCGCAATAGCGGCATCACCGTGGAGAATAACTACGCGCTGTCGAGTACTGACCGGTCGAAATATTTGTTCCCCGAAAATCAAGAAGATTCAATTAATTTCGGCCTCACGAACGGCATCGTCGTTCAGGGAAATTACATCACAGGTGGGCACAGTCCATCCGGTTGCGGAGTGATTGCGGATGACGCCTCCAACAGTGCCCAATTTTTGAACAACACGCTACTGGACACCGGGCAGTGCGGACTTAGCATCGCCAGCGGAACAAACCAGGTTGTAAGCAACAACCGAATATTGAATCGCACTCCCGTGAGCGGCGGCGGCAATACCGCAATAATGGTGTGGAACCAATATTCATCGGCGTGTGGTCCAGTAACCGTCAGTGGCAATATCGCTACGGAAACCAAGCCGGACGGTTCCCAGTCGGGATTTTGGAACGGCGGAGGCTGCGGCACGGTATCTTCTACGAACAATACATTTGACGGCGCGGCGCTGACACTATTGACGCCGCCGAGCAAAACCATGCCACCGCCGTCGATTCCGCCGGTACCGAAGGATTGCGTGGTAGTTACACCATTCACAAACAATACTAGCTTGCCGTCGTGCAGTACTAAATAGCAACCGGCAAGAAAATTTCTCTATGCCTGAGGCCCATCCCTCGCGCTATTGTGAATTTGCTCGGCCTTTCTTTCGTGTGCGTTTCTGGGCTTACTAGCCCATGGAAGTTTATCGTGACAAAAAAGCGAGCCAGTATTAAGAGTCCCATCCAGATCGATCCAGAAAACGATCGCAGGCATTCGCCGCGGTTCCCGTGGATCGCGGAGATCAGGGGGAGCCTTCTCTCACCGCTCCGAATAGCTGAACAGGTTCCTGTCTCGTTGGAAGCCGTCACAGAAAATATCGGTACGGGTGGTGTGGGCATTCTCACCGATCATCCGCTTCCTCGAAATGCAGTCTTGCGCTGCGAATTCGCCGTCCCGGGCAACCCTTCGCTCATCCCCACGCTCATGCAAGTTCGATGGTTCGGTAGAAGCGAAGGCGAGCGAGCCCGCAAGATTGGGCTAAAGTTCTTGCTCTGATTTTTTGCGATTGACTTTCTACCAACTCCAGAAAATCCAATTTAAAATGAGAGCACTAATCCAAATGGATTAGTTCTTTTAGGCTAGTGCTCTTGGTGTAGCCCTCACGGGTGTAGTAAGTTTGTAACCTGCCCGTAACAATCCAATATAGGTACTTAAGCCCGGAGACCCCTAGCCCATGTTGAAGACTCCAGCACCAGCACCTGGCGTAGCCGTGACTGTCTTTGTTGCAGACAACAGCCGGATGAATTGCGAATTGATGGCGGCGGCCGTTCAACGCAGCCGCTATAGACTCACTATTGTTGGCTACGCGACGGATTCGGCGGGAGTGCGCGCAGGATTCAGCAAGAATGCAGTCGACGTCGCGGTCATTTGTGCACACCTCAGAGATGGAGTCAGCGCCGGCTTCAGTGTGGCGCGGGAAATACGCTCTTCGTTCCCCATGACCAACGTCATCATGTTGCTCGATTCGATCCAGGGGGGCGTAGTCGTCGAAGCTTTCAGATCGGGAGTTAGGGGCATATTCTCCCCTCGAGGAAGAATCGTTTGAAGCGCTGTGCAAGTGCATCCAGGCCGTCTCACGGGGACAGGTATCGGCCAACAGCGAAAGAGCTGTATTTTGTCATTGACGCTCTGGCGCGGATGTCGTCAGTCGACAGGGTCAATGGCCTACGCCCCAAAATGCCAACTTTGTTGACGAAGAGAGAGGAAGGTATTGTCCGCCTGGTAGCGGAAGGCCTCCACCAAATCGTGACATCTCTCAGCAACTCAATCTGAGTGAACACACAGTTCGTAACTATCTGTTTCGGATCTTTAATAAGGTGGGCATTTCGAGTCGTTTGGAGTTGGCCCTCCATGATGTCAGTCGGCGAGACAATCGTCAGCCGCATGCAGCTGACTGAGTCATTTGTGCTCTTGAGAACCCCGGCACCCCGCGGCGAGGCCTGTCGGCTGAGCTGCAGATCTGCAAGACCCGCTTTCCCGCTAATTCCAAAATCCCCATTACGTGAAAATCCAACTGGAATGGTAGCGTCCAGCCGTTGAGCTGACGCCGCACAAGCCAGGCCTCAATCCCGGCGATAGAGACATTGGTACTAGAACCGAGGCTAAAGATCTCGAGATATAGGTTAGGTGTTCAGCGTTACTCCAAGCCAAATCTAGGTACATCACTGTAGTGACATTCCTTATCTTGTCGGTTTTAGCGGAGACGCTTAATGTTCTGACTCCCATCGCCCTAGAAGCTGATGGTGCGATTTTGACCAATGGAACCAGATTGGCAAGAACGACGATTCGCTATCCTCTGGAAGCGTCGATTGTATTTTGGTGGAAGGACGAGAATGGGACTTATCGGCAAGAAGAAGGCCGCGGTCGGGACGCCAGCGATCGAGGGGCATTCGTTTTTGCCGTTGTCTGTCCTCCAGTCGGCGCCGATATCAGAATCAGGATTTCTATGGAAGATTTTCCTGATGAGGCGGCAGCACTGCGGATCGAGGTCGAGGGTCGGGTTCTTCGAATCGACGAATCTCGGGCAAGTGGGGAGAACGCCGGTTTTGCGGTCTTAGTATCAAACCCGATAGTTGCCGGGAGTGAAGTCAGGAAGTTGTTTTTTACCGGGGCTGACCATAAAGGTAAGGAAAATTGACGTCCCTGTAAGTCACAGGGCGAAGCTGTGTCGATGACCGAGGTCAATCCAATCCAAATCAACCAGGTGCGGCGGGAGTGGTGGGCAGTCTACACTCGCCATCAGCACGAAAAAGTTGTCGCCGCGAGTTTCTCTAGTAATGGCCTTGACGTCTTTCTGCCGCTGTACAGTGCTGTCCGGCAATGGAAGGACCGAAAGAAGCACCTCTCGCTGCCGCTGTTCCCCTGCTACGTGTTCTTGCGCAGCGAGTCGGAGAGCCGCGCGGCTATTCTTGCAACACCCGGAGTTCATTCCATCGTGATGATGAGTGGTCAACCTGCTGTTATTCCCGAGGGTGACATCGAGGCGATTCGGAGGGCCGTCGATAGCCCGCTAAGAGTCGAACCTCATCCGTTCTTGCGCCGCGGAGACTGGATTCGAATCAAATCCGGGCCGCTCGCCAACATCGAGGGCATTCTTATTCGCAGGAAAGGTTCTTATCGGTTGATTTTGTCGGCCGAAGTGCTTCAGAAGTCTATCGCCGTAGAAATAGATGCTTTCAGTATCGAACCCCTTGCACGACCGGTGGCGTCACCGCTCTCCGCTGCTCGTTCCCAGGCAGGCCTGGAGGACCATCCGCAATGGTCATGAAAACTCTTCGGTATTTCGCGACGGTACTGTTTTTAGTTGCGTGCTTGGGCTCGGCCCGATCTCAGGACAAGTCGGTCGTTGCCGGCCAGTCGAGCGACCTGAAAGCCCGTGCAGAATCAGAACAGGATCGCCAAGCGATCCGACCGGTGGCGGCGGAGCGATATCCGCGCTACCTCCTTCGAGCCTCTGATGTGCTTCAAATTACTTTCCCCATTTCTCCCGAGTACGACCAAACCGTCGCGGTCCAGCCTGACGGGTACATCAGCCTGCGGGGCGTAGGGGATCTGTATATCGCAGGCAAGTCCCTCCCAGAATTGACTGAAGCGCTGCGAAAGACTTACGCACAATTTCTTCATGAGCCAATCATTAACGTGGAGCTTAAGGATTTCGAAAAACCATACTTCATCGCCGGCGGCGAATTCGGCCACCCGGGCAAATTCGAATTGCGTGGAGATACGACCGTTGCGGAAGCTGTTGCCATCGCTGGCGGATTTACCGACAAAGCCAAGCACTCCGAAGTAGTGCTTTTCCGACGCGTACCAGGTGGATGGGCCGAAGCAAAAAGACTCGACGTTAAGCAGATGCTTGCCAATAAAGATCTGAGTGAAGACATACATCTCCGGCCCGGCGATCTGATTTACGTACCTAAGAACACTTGGTCGAAACTCCGCCAATTCATTCCCAATACAGGCCTCGGAATGACGATTCCATGAGAGCGGACGGCTACTAAATGGGAATTTTATGGAAGTCATGAGCTATCGAAAGCCGGATGCTCGGTTGCCGCTCACGAAGCTGCAAGACTGGGTCATCGTTGGAATGCGACACCGTCGCTTGGCGGCCATCTCGTTTATGGGTGTTCTTTTGGGCGCCGCCGTAGGAGCTTTCTTACTTCCGCCGCAATACCAGACCAACATCAAGATTTTGGTGAAGCATGAGCGCGTGGATCCCCTAGTGTCTGCCGACACTGCCAGCACAATGCCGCAGAATTTCGCGGGCGTGTCGGAGTCGGAGGTCAATTCGGAAGTTGAGCTGATCAAGAGTCACGATCTGCTGGAAAAGGTTGTGACCACATGCGGGCTGCAGCATTCGGTGACTCACTTCTGGCCCTTTTCGTCAGACCCGCAGAAGAGGATTGCGACGGCCGTTCGTAAATTTCAATCCGCTTTGAAAGTGGAAGTATTACCCAAGACCAGCATAATCTCGGTTACCTACGAGGGAACGAATCCTCAGCAAGCCGCTCAGGTGCTCAACACACTGGTAAGCCTCTACTTGGAAAAGCACATGGCCGTGCATCAGCCTGCCGGAACCTTTGAGTTTTTTCAGAAGCAGACCCAGCAGTATGAACAGGGCTTGGCACAAGCCGAATCCCGCCTGCTTAAATTCCGCAAAGAACAAGGTGTGGTTTCGCCAGAACAAGAGAAAGTCGCGACCCTGGAAAAGCTTTCCGAATTCCGAGCGCAGCTTACGCAAGCCCGGGCCTTGATCGCCGAAACCCTGGAGCGAAAAAGAGTCCTTGAGTCGCAGGCAAGCACCGTGCCTTCGCGCATGACCACAGAGATGCGCGTGTCGGACAATCCCCAGCTCATGGGTCAATTGAAATCTACGTTGTTGAGTCTGGAACTGAAGCGTACGGAACTGTTGCAGAAGTTCGAGCCGTCGTACCGGTTGGTAAAAGAGGTAGACACTGAACTGGAGCAGACGCGCGCCGCCATTCAGACTGCCGAGAAATCTCAGCTAAGCGAAGAGACAACTAACCGCAATCCCACTTACGAGTGGGTAGACTCCAGCTAGCCCGAACCCGGTCGGAACTAGCTGCCGAGCAGGCGCGCGCCGAGGCCTTGTCGGGCACGCTGCGCTCCTACGAGGGCCAGGCAAGCGAATTAGACCAAAAAGGCGCGGTCGAACAGGATTTGCTGAGAGACAAAAAAACGCAGGAGGAGAACTTCCTTCTCTACCAGCACAAGCAGGAAGAAGCACGGATTTCCAATGCATTAGACCGCAGCAGGATCGTGAACGTGGCGGTGGCCGACGCCGCGGTGGTCCCGGTTTTGCCGTCCATGTCGCGCATGTTGATTCTTTTGGCGGGTCTCTTCGCGGCAATTGCCGTCAGCGCGGCTTCATTGGTGGTGGCGGAATATTTGAATCCGTCGTTTAAAACTGCCGAAGAGGTTCAAGACACCCTGGGCGTGCCGGTATTGGCGTCGGTGTGGATTCATGACAACTGAGCAAGGTGAATGTTCCTAGAGCACTACGGCCTGCGTGAGCAACCTTTCGGCGTTACGCCCGATCCTCGCTATCTTTACTTTAGCGCGATGCATCGCGAAGCACTGGCGTCGCTCTTTTACGGTATTGAAACCGGCTGTGGATTTTTGAGCCTGATTGCGCCGCCGGGTATGGGCAAGACTACTTTGCTGCTCCACCTGCTCGAGCGGCTGCGGGAGTCGCCCGCACTGTGTTCCTTTTCCAAACACAGTGCGACTCCCGGGAATTCTTTCGCTATCTGCTGACGGACTTGGGAGTTGACGCCAGCGACCAGAATATGGCCCATATGCACGAATCGCTGAATTTCGTGCTCCTAAACAACGCGCGCATGGGACGGCGCTTCGTGCTAATCATAGACGAGGCGCAAAACCTCAAGAAGACCGTGCTGGAGACCGTACGACTGCTGTCAGATTTCGAGAGTGCCAGCTCGAAGCTCTTGCAGATCGTGCTCTGCGGCCAGCCCCAACTCGCGGACAAACTCTCGCATCCCGACCTGATGCAGTTGCGGCAACGTGTTTCCATCTTCAGTCGGCTGAAGCCGTTCGACATGGCGGAGGTGGTGAACTACATCCATCATCGCTTGAAAGTGGCCGGCTATGCCGGCCATGCCCTATTCAATCTTGACGCAATAGACCAGATCGTGGCGCACAGCGACGGGATTCCGCGGATCATAAACAACATCTGCTTCAACGCGCTCACGCTTGGCTACGCGAAGCGTCAGGAGCAGATCGACGGTTCCACCGTATGCGAAGTTCTAAGTGATCTCGACTTGGATATTTTGAGATCGCCGAGCGCGCCTCCAGCCCCAGCCCGTATCAGTCACGATTGGTGCTCTTCCCTAAATAGCTCGAGCCGACGCACGAAGCCCACCAGGATTCGTACTCGGTGACTGGCAGTGCTTGGATGAACCGTGCGGAAGCCGTGACGAAAGATGAGCAGGCGGAGAGCAATTCTCTGCCCATGGCCTCCGGCGCAGACGGCAATTCACCCGGCGTGGACTCGCGACGAGACTCCCTCAGTCCCGGCAGCGGCCGTGATGAGTTTTCTGAAACCCACCCGCGACCCGCGATTTGGCTGAAGCCGCTAAGATAATCCCTATGGAAATGCAAGGTTACGTAAAAACTGATTCGAGGTCGCAGGCCTGCCGCCCGTCCAGGATGTCACCGTGACGCATCTCGGGTCAGTGCGAATACTCTCGACTGACGCGCCAGCTCCAACCTTCCGCCGCGAGTCGGTAGATGACGGTGTTAAGCACTCAACTGGATCTACGACGCAACCGATTTGACCTTAACGCCAAATGTTTTCGCGTAGCCGTAAGAATGCAGGTGCCTTCGGTGCTGACTAAGCCATGAGCCGAATATTTGAATTATTGCGTCAAGCCAAACTCGACGCGGAGCTACTCCAGAACTCCGTTGCGACAACCGCCGAAGCGAACAGCCGCAATTTTGAGCTGCTCCAACAAGACCGAAAAGATGAGCTGCTGTTTGACGATGTAAAGTCTCCGGCGATTACCTCGACCGAACTAGACCTACCGCGACCTGCTGTTTACTCGGGCAGTGGCGAGATCTTTAAACTCGTTCAGCGTATTTTTCTGGGCGATGCCGTTCTGGCTCCGAGAGTGGTGGTGTTCTGTCCTGTCGAGGACCGCAATGAAGACAACTGGATTTGTGCTCAGGCCGCCGATCTGCTGGCTAATCACGTTCAGGATTCTTCTGTGTGCCTCATGGCCAGTGCAGATGCTGAGTCGCTCCTGGCGTCCGGTCGGCTGCGGGCCCGGATATCTGAGCTGCGAGCGAAGGTCGATTACATCTTGATCGATGCACCGCCCGCGACCAGCGGCTTTCCCCCAGGTCTCCTGGCCACGTTGGTTGACGGATTCATACTACTCGTTGAGCCGGGCTTTACCCCGCGCCAAGCAGCACGCGAAGCCAAAGACAACATTGAGGCCGCTGGGGGTCGTGTGCTTGGCGTTGTTTTGCATCGGCGGGAGTTGTCCTTCGCACCCCGAACGGAGCGGCGTCAGCGCAGTTTGAAACGAGCAAGGAATTCTTGATTAACGTCTCGCTGATTCCCATTTCAATCCAAATTACACCAAAAGCCTAAACGTGATTACCAACCGTCGACAGCTTCTCCTAAGTGTTTTCAAGCTCTTCGATTTGGCGCTTTTGGTCGGTTCGTTCATCGCTGGTGCTCTGCCAAGTCTAAGTGAGGTCGGCGCCACATCACTCAGCGATTTCCTATCCATGCGAATCTCTGTGCGTAACTTCGTGCTCTTCGGGTGTCTGCTTTTGCTTTGGCATTTGCTATTTTCCTTTTTTGGTCTTTACCGATCGAAGCGATTTTCGAGCCATGGTCATGAAGCTATCGACGTCTTGAAAGCCACATCACTGGGGACACTCGTCCTGATCGAGCTGGGTATGCCCTTCCATTTAAGCGTGCTTCTTCCCCGGTTCCTTCTTGTCTTCTGGCTGACAAGCACGATCAGTGCAGTAGCAAGTCGCAGCGCCATGCGGTTCGTGCTCAAGTACATGCGGAGCCATGGCCGTAACCTGCGCCATGTGTTGATCGTGGGCACGAATCCCCGTGCGGTTCAACTCGCCCGCACCTTGGAGGGGCACTCGGCTCTTGGGTATCGTGTGCTGGGCTTTGTCGATCGGGAGTGGCCCGGGATGAAAGAGTTTCGCAAATCTGGCTATACGTGCATCTGCGACTTTCAGAATATTTCGTCGTTTATACGTAGCAGCGTGGTAGACGAAGTTATGCTTACTCTGCCAATCAGTTCGCTCTACTCGGAAATCTCGCGCATTGCGGGACTATGCGACGAACAGGGCATTACCACTCATGTCCTCTTCAGCCCGTTTGATCTCAAAGCGACGCGCGCAAAAGGTGCCACCTCCCATTACGATTCCTTGGTTACTCTTCGCGCGCGAGCAATGGACGGATGGTCATTGCTGGTCAAGCGCGCCCTAGACACTCTAATTTCACTGGCGAGCATCATCTTATTCTCGCCTCTCCTATTGGTCACCGCTGTACTGATTAAATTAACCTCTCCTGGTCCGATCCTTTTCGTTCAGAAGAGAGTGGGCCTGAACAAAAGGCTGATATCGGTCTATAAGTTCCGAACAATGGTAGCCAACGCCGAGCAAAAGCAGGCGGGCCTGGAGCATTTGAACGAAGTCGGCGGACCAGTGTTCAAAATAGTGAAAGATCCGCGCATCACTAGCCTCGGGAAGTTTCTTAGGGAGACCAGCATCGACGAACTTCCGCAACTTTTTAATGTTTTGAAAGGCGACATGAGCCTTGTCGGTCCACGGCCGCTACCTGTCCGGGACTATCAAGGTTTTAACACCGACTGGCAGCGCCGTCGTTTCAGTATCCGCCCAGGCATTACTTGTCTGTGGCAAATCAATGGACGGAGTTCGCTTTCCTTTGAACGCTGGATGGAACTGGACTTGGAGTACATCGACCGCTGGTCTGTCTGGCTAGACCTACAAATTCTTATCCGAACTATCCCGGCAGTTCTTAAAGGGTCGGGTGCGGCGTGAACTCGTTGCAGGGTGCCAGGGGGCCGAGACGCATCGCGTGCTCATCGGCGCTTTACCTTTCGGCAAGCTACCTAGTCTGGCGCGTCGACGAATACGGGCTCTGCAATTTC
>CAVPKZ010000035.1:0-15355 GCA_963705755.1 uncultured Acidobacteriota bacterium
TTCTCGACCGCAGTAAGTTCGGAATGGCGATCGCTGCGATGACTAGGATGATCGCGACAACGATCAGCAACTCGATGAGAGAAAAACCGTTCTGCCGCTTCATGATACCTCCTGTCCGGGGCCTGCTGTTAGGTCTCAATCGAGCCGGCGTAAACAAATGCCCCTGCGTCCACTTGTACCTCGGTGCTCCTCGACGACCTTGCAAAAAAAAGGGGGAGAAAGTCGCCTTCCTCCCCGCCATAGCTGTCCACCAGAATTACTGGAGGATGGTCGCAACCGCTGCGCATGAACCAGCGGCGGTACCGATACCCGTGCCCGCGTGTTGTAGCGAATCACACCAGAATGTCGGAACAAAACGCACGCGTACCCGTGGACACGGAGAATGGGTGGCATTCGTTTCGAAGCCGTTGAAAGGAGACGCGTTCGTACCTGCACCGGTGTTCGGTTGAGAATCCACGGTATAACCCGACTTGGTGCCGAGGGTCAAGACCGGATCGATCAAGCAGGCAGTAGCAGGAGCTGCTGTGCAACCTGCGGCGCCGCCCAATTGAGCCAACGTAGTGTACCCCGTGCCATATGTCGAGGAGTAGGTTACCTGGGCGGTGGTAAGAGTACGAACTGATCCGACCGCTGACGATTCGTTTGCAGCGATACGTGAACGGAGCAAGTTAGGAATTGCGATGGCCGCGATGATCAAAATGATCGCCACGACGATGAGCAATTCAATAAGAGAGAAACCCTTTTGCTTCTTCATCACTTTTGTATCTCCTTGACAAACATTGAGAGTATTTGAAGACGAGCGCACCCTATTGCTAAAAGCAAGCTGGATGCCAATCTAAACTAGCAGTACGCATAGGACTGTTACTTCTAACTAGCTGTAAATGAATAAGATAGCTTATTTCGGCTACACTGGAAATCAGATGCTTTGGACCAATCCACCAGAATCCACTGTATTGTGACATTTTGTGTCTGCTATGAGGGACGAAAATGGTCTGTGGTGACCGAATCCCCACAACGCCCGCGTGACCCGTAATCGACGGTGTACAAATGAAACGGGGAGGAAGTTTCCTTCCTCCCCGCAGAGCTATGCTTACAACGAGTTACTGGAGGATGGTTGCAACCGCTGCGCATGAACCAGCGGCAGTACCAACGGCTGTGCCGGTCGTGTTGTAGCGGATCACACCAGACTGGTCGGAACAAAACGCACGCGTACCCGTGGAAACGGAGAACGGAGTGCCATTCGTTTCGAAGCCGTTGAAAGGAGACGCGTTCGTACCTGCACCGGTATTCGGTACGGTAGTTACGGTATAGCCCGACTTGGTGCCGAGGGTCAAAACTGGGTCGATCAAGCACGCAGTAGCCGGAGCCGCTGTGCAACCTGCCGCGCCGCCCAACTGAGCCAGCGTGGTATAACCCGTGCCATACGTCAAGGAGTAGGTTACCTGCGCGGTGGTAAGAGTACGAACGGATCCGACCGCCGACGCTTCGTTAGCAGCTATACGTGAGCGCAGCAAGTTCGGGATTGCGATGGCTGCAATGATCAAGATGATCGCCACGACGATCAGCAACTCGATAAGAGAGAAACCCTTTTGCTTCTTCATGACTGTTGTATCTCCTTGAGAGATTGTTGAGAGTATTTGTAGTGCCAGAGCACACCTACACTAATGCATCGCAAGGGCCAACACGCAGGCGAATAGCTGGATCGGTTTAAAGATGTTAAGTTGTTATTTATCAATTACTTCAAGGAAACTGCGAGGAGCGGGTTTTCTAGCAAGCGGTACGGAAACGCCGATTCTGCCCTTTTTTGTCACTGCAGATTGACTAAAACGGTCGTCAAAAAGTGTCGGTTCCGAGCCCGTTGAGACGGCGATATGTGGCCGCAATGTGTGATGATTTGCCAGGGCTTGGGGCCGTCTAGAGGTTATGTTTTTTGGCATAGTGGCGGAATGACCGGTAGCTGATATTAAGAAGGCCGGCGGCTTCTGTTCGGATACCCTTAGCGGATTCCAGGGCTGCCACCAGATAGCGACGTTCCGCTCCGGCAACCTCTTTCTCAAAATCCACCCCACCTTCAGGGAAGGTGACGCGTGGGGTGCCATCAGTTTGGCTGGAGATCGCTGAAGAGTATCCGGCGATTCGGTCCGGCAGTACGCGCAGGGTAATCTCGGAGGTGGTCTCCAGGGCAACAGCGCGCTCCATGGTATTTTCCAGTTCGCGAACGTTCCCAGGCCAGTCGTAGGCCTCCAACTTTCGCACCGCTTCCGGAGAAATACCCTCTATAGGCTTTTCCATGATTTTGCGGAATTTTTCGAGGAAAGCCGCGCCAGCAGGGAATATCTTCCTTACGTTCCCGGAGGGAGGGCAGTTGAACAGGGATCACGCTGAGGCGGTAATAAAGGTCTTCTCGGAATCGGCCCTCGGCAATCTCCTTTTCGAAGTCTTTGTTGGTGGCGGCAATAATCCGCACGTCCACGTCGCTTTCTTCGGTGCTGCCAATGGGGCGCACCTTACCTTCCTGCAAAACGCGGTACAGGCGAACTTGCATGGTCAAACTCATATTGCCGATTTCGTCCATGAATAGTGTTCCGCCATTGGCGGCCTGGAATAGTCCATGGCGATTATCGTTGGCACCGGTAAAGGCACCCTTCATGTATCCGAATAGTTCGGATTCCAGCAGCGATTCGGGAAAGGCCCCACAATTAATGGTGATGAACGGCGCTTGGGCACGCGCGCTATTTTCGTGAATCGCGCGTGCCACCAATTCCTTACCCGTGCCGCTCTGGCCGGTGATCAGTACGCAATGGTCTGAGGAGCAACGGTCTCGAATTAAATCAAAAATTGCGCGCATTTTCGGGCTTTGCCCAATGATATCGTCCAGGCCAGTCAATCTACGCAGTTCGCGGCGCAGGTAGCCCGCTTCTTTTTTCCAACGTAGATTTTCCGACACTTCGTGGACCGCGCGGCGCAGTTGGTCAACTAACTCATGGTCTTTGATGACATAGCGGTCGGCGCCGGAATTGATCGCGGCGATGGCCGTCTCCACTGTAGGCACGCCGGTAATCAGCAGGAAAAGCAGTCTGGAGCAATTTCCTTGGTGAATTTCAGAAATCAACGCCCCCCTCACCGGGCATGCGGATGTCGGAGATGATGATGTCGAAGATCTGGGATTGCAGTTTGCGTTTGGCGCCTTCCACGTCGTGTGCGATTTCAACGCGATAGCCTTCCTTGCGGAAAGTAATTTCCAGGAGTTCACAAATGGATTTTTCGTCATCCACCACCAGGATATGCGGCATTTCACGGGCAGTTTCCTTCACCGCTGTTTTAGCGCCTTGCATAAACCCTCACAGAACTTCAGTGCACGACTTTTTGCCGAGCCGTCTTCACCCAACTCGCGGCAACTCCACAATAAATTCCGCGCCGCGATTTTTTTCTGATATGACGCTGATTTTCCCGCTGTGGGCCTGCACAATCTGGTAAACGATGGAAAGACCCAGGCCTGTGCCACCTTCGAATTCAGACTGCAATGGTTCGAAAATCTTGGCGCGCTGTTTGGCATCCAGACCTACTCCGGTATCAGAGAAAGCGATGCGCAGCCAAAAGGGCCTTTCTTCGATGCGCACCGTCAAAGTGCCACCGCCGGGCATGGCGCGCAAGGCATTGTCGCAAAGATTCCAGAAAACCTGTTTGATCTTGCCGGCATCGACCCGGGCGCGTAGCTCCTGGCCATTAAAAGAGCGCACGACGCAAAATTTGAGCCTTATTTCGGGCTTCTTTTCAATTAAAGTGAGGGTTTCATCCAGTAGCCAGCGCACATCGGCGTCCTGAAACTCGTAGGTCTTCTCGCGCGAATACTTCAAGAAATCGGTAATGATGTTATTGAGGCGCTGCGATTCCCTGCTGACAATATTGACGAGATGTTTTTCGTCTTCTTCGAGGGGCACCAGTCGAGCCAATTCCGTTACGGCTCCGGCCATGGCAGTGAGCGGTTGACGGATTTCGTGGGCGATGGCCGCGGAAAGCCGGCCCAGCGCGGCCATGCGCTCCTTGGTGGCGATTTCCTGCTCAAGGCGGCGCAACTCGGTCAGATCCTGGAAATTGAAGACGTAACCGCTTCGACTGTTATCCCGGGAGCGCAGCGGGGAGACGCTGATGCCTATGTAACGCTGCTGGCCATCGGGTGTGCGAAAGTCGATCTCCTTGCGGCGAGGAACGTTTTCCAGGCCGTGTTCACCCGGCAGCCAGAAGTCGGGATTGAGTTCTTGCAACAAACGGCCGCGAAGCGCCACAAAGCGATGACCCAGAATTTCTTCACCGGTGCGATTAAGAAGCAGGATGCGGCCTTCAAGGTCGGTCGTCACCAAACCGCCGCGCATGGAATGAACAATGTCCTCGGTGAAATCCTGCAGGTCGCGCAGCTCTTCACGCTTTTCATCCAGTTCGGCGCCTTTGCGACGCAAGGACTGGGCCAAAAAACTGGAGAGGTAGGCTACCGCCAGAAATCCAAAAAGAGTGCTTAGAAACCAGGTGCGCAGGCTTTCGCCCGTAGCGATTACCACGTAGGTGCGCGTAATCTTTTCATTAAATGCCAGCGCCACCATCCCGCCCAATATGACTAAGCAGAAAACAGCGGTTGCAAATGCCATTCCCCGCGAAAACAAAATACTGGCGACAATAATTACCAGCAGGTACAGCGAAATGAAGTAGCTGTCCTGAAGTCCAGTGACGTAGACCAGCAGGGAAATCATCACTACGTCGCAGGTAACTTGCAGTCCGCCGTGCCATGGCGCCTGCGGAAGCCATCGCAACAGGATGAGATGGAGAATACCCAGCGTTATCCAGAAGATGATGAGTGGGAGGAAAAAACGGCTTCCCGGAGAAGCGGGCACGTATTTTGGCCACACCACGCCCACGGCCAGGATCAGCGTGATCATTAACAGGCGAACACGCGTCAGCCATTCGAGCCATTCTTTGGTGCTGACACTCTGCTGCATCCCACGCCCCGCCGGTACTCGCCCCAATACTCAATATAAAAGAGAAAAAGCCGGGCTGCAATTGCGCGCGGCCCGGCCAGTAATCCATGGACCCGTCCTACCCCGGACTCCTAGTGCTTGGAGAGTTCTCCGATGAGGGTGAAAAGCGGCAAATACATGGAGATGACCACGCCGCCGACAACCACACCCAGGAAAACGATCATTATCGGTTCCATGGCCGTCAAAAGATCCTTGACCGCCGAGTCCACTTCTTCTTCATAGAAGTCGGCGATTTTCTGGAGCATCGCGTCCATCGCGCCGGTTTGTTCGCCGACGGCGATCATTTGCGTCACCATGCCCGGAAACACGTTGGATTCTTTCAACGGTTCTGTCAGTGATTTGCCTTCTTCCAGGGCTTTGCGCACTTTTTGCAACGCGCGTTCCACCACGGCGTTTCCGGAAGTCTTAGCTGTGATGTCCAAACCTTCGAGAATGGGTACACCGCTGGCGATCAGCGTCCCAAGAGTGCGGGTGAAACGGGCCACGGCAATCTTCCTCATCAATATGCCGAGGACCGGGAGTTTGAGAACAATCGAATCCAGAACATATTTCCCCGCCGGCGTACCATACCAGGCCTTCAATGCGAAAATGCCGCCGATGATGCCCGCAACGATCAGCAGGCCAAAATAGCTGCCCACAAAGTTGCTCATGGCGATAACGATTTTTGTGGGTAGCGGCAGCGTAACGCCAAGACCCGCAAACAGCGTCGCGAAAATGGGAACAACCTTCCAAAGCAACAGGAAGATCACCAGGCCGGCGATAGTTAGAACTCCAACGGGATAGATCAATGCAGATTTTACGGCCCGCTGCAGCTTGACGTTCTTTTCAATGTACGTGGAGAGGCGTTGCAGAATTATGTCGAGAATACCACCCGTTTCTCCAGCTTCCACCATGTTGACGTACAGGCCGTCAAACACTTTTGGCGAGCTGCGCATCGCGGTCGAAAGGGTTGCGCCGCCCTCCACCATCGATCGGGTGTTGATCAGCACTTTCTGGAAGAACTTATTCTCCTGCTGGCTGCCCAGGATTTCCAGGCACTGCACCAGCGGCAGACCGGCGTCGATCATCACCGAAAATTGGCGGGTGAAAATCGCCAGTTCTTTAGCATTCACGCCGCCGCCAAAGGTGGGCATGTTGAACTCTTTGCCCTTCTCCGACATCTTGGTGGGGGTGATCTGCTGGCGTCTTAGCAGATTTTGAAGATCCGCTTTGCTGTTAGCAGTCATCACTCCGCTCACGCTGGAGCCGGAGCGATTTGTTCCTTGATATTTAAAATCCGGCATGTGATGCCCTCCTCAGTAACTGGATACCGCCAAAATTGTTCGTATTCACTTATGCATCTCCGCTTAACGCTTACTCGTCACCGGCACCTTCACTTGCGCCTTCATGCTGCCGCCACCGGCAGTCGGGGTGGAAACCACGCCACGGTTAATCATGTCCTGAAGTTCGTCGGCATTCGACGAACGCGACAGCGCAATTTCCAGCGTGATGGCTTTGGACAGATAGGCGTTGCAAAGACCCTGATTGAAGGTTTGCATGCCCGTTTGGCCGGTGCCGGTTTGCATGGCGGAATAAATCTGGTGAATTTTGTCTTCACGGATCAGGTTGCGGATCGCCGCTGTGGGCACCAGAACTTCCATGATCATCGCTCGGCCGCGACCATCGGATCTTCGGCAACAGCGCCTGGCACAAAATGCCTTCCAGCACCATGGAAAGCTGCGCCCTGATTTGCGGCTGCTGATGCGCAGGAAAAACGTCGATGATGCGGTTGATGGTGGAAGCCGCGGAGTTGGTGTGCAAGCGTCGCGAAGGTCAAGTGGCCGGTTTCCGCGATGCGCAGGGCTGATTCAATGGTTTCCAGATCGCGCATTTCGCCGATAAGCACCACGTCGGGGTCTTCGCGCAATGCGGCTCGCAGCGAGTTCGCAAAGGAATGTGTGTCGGCGTGTACTTCGCGCTGGTTCACCAGGCACTTTTTGTGGTTGTGCAGGAATTCGATGGGATCCTCGATGGTGATCATGTGCTCTTCGCGTTCAGCATTGATCTTGTCGAGCATGGCGGCGAGCGTGGTGGATTTGCCCGAACCCGTCGGGCCAGTCACCAGCACCAGCCCGCGCGGCTTGTCGCACATGCCACGCACCACGGCCGGCAAGCCCAAGGCGTCGAAGTTTTTGATCTCCCATGGAATGGTGCGAAACACCGCGCCCACGGCTCCGCGCTGATTGAACACGTTGCCGCGGAAGCGAGCTAGATTCTTCAAGCCGAAGGAAAAATCGAGCTCCAGATTTTCCTCGAAGCGATGCTTCTGCGCGTCGGTCAGGACGCTATAGGCGAGCGACTTGGTATCCGCCGCAGTTAGTGGCGGCATGTCCAAGCGGACGGAGATGCCCGTGTACGCGCACGCGTGGCGCGCTATTGGTCGTGATGTGCAGGTCGCTGCCGCCCATCTCGATCATCTTTTTCAGTAGTTCGCTTAGATTCATTCCAGCCATGGTTCACTCTTGTCCTTACAAAACTGTTTCGCGCACCACTTCTTCCATCGTGGTCTGACCCAATGCCACCTTGGTCAGTCCACTTCGCCGCAACGTGATCATTCCCTGCTCAACGGCTTTCTTTTTCAATTCCAGCGCCGAAGCTCCCACGAGGATCAATTCCCGCAATTCGTCATTGATTTCCATAACCTCATAGAGTCCAGTGCGCCCTTTGTATCCACCCTTGTTGCAGACGTTGCAGCCTTTACCGTGATAAATCTTGGTATTCTTGGCTTCTTCGAGGGTGTAACCCGCATCGATGAGGGCCTGCTCTGGAACTTCCAGCTCCACTTTGCAATTCTGGCAAATGCGCCGGACGAGTCTCTGCGCGCAAATTAAGTTCACGGAAGTGGCCACCAGAAATGGCTCAATGCCCATGTTCATCAGACGACTGATGGTGGAGGGGGCATCATTGGTGTGCAGCGTGGACAAAACCAAGTGGCCGGTGAGCGCGGCCTTTACGGCAATTTCGGCGGTTTCAAAGTCGCGAATTTCACCGACGAGAATGATATTGGGGTCCTGGCGGAGAAAGGCACGCAGTGCGGCAGCGAAGTTAAGACCGATCTGGTCTTTCATCTGCACCTGGTTGATTCCCGCCAACTGAAATTCGACGGGATCCTCGGCGGTCATAATATTGGTGTCCACTTTGTTCAACGTGGCCACCGCGGAGTACAGCGTGTTGGTTTTTCCGGAGCCGGTCGGCCCGGTAACCAGCACCATGCCGTAAGGCCTGAAAATATTGCGTTCGAATTTGGTCAGCGACTCTTGCTCGAAACCCAGCTTGGTCATGTCCAGGCGGAGGTTTTCTTTATCCAGCAAGCGCATGACGATTTTTTCGCCATACAGGGTGGGCACCGTGGAGACGCGGAAATCCAGTTCCTTTTTCTTTCCGTCCGGCGCGGTACTTGATCATGATGCGGCCGTCTTGAGGTAGCCGCTTTTCCGCGATATCCAGCTTGGCCATGATTTTGAGGCGGCTAGTAATCGCGTCTTTCAATTCGAGAGGCGGACTCATCACCGTTTGCAGCTGGCCGTCCACGCGGAATCTGACGCGCATTTCCATTTCGTAAGGCTCGATGTGAATATCGCTCGCGCCACGCTTCACGGAATCGGTCAGTATCAGGTTCACCAATTTGATGATGGGCGCTTCTTCGGCGGCCTTCTCCAGCGTGGCGGTATCGAGTTCCGCGACTTCCGCGGCGAGCTCCAATCCTGGTCTTCATCGACCAGGTCCTTCATGAGGTTGCTGAGTTCTTCGTGATTGTTGGATGAACCGCCGTAGAAACTGTGAGATTGCGTCGCCGATTGCGGACTCCGAAGCCACCACCGGTTCCACGTTGAAGCCGGTCATGAACTTGATATCGTCCATGGCGAAGACGTTGGTGGGATCAGTCATCGCGATGGTGAGAACAGAACCGACGCGGGAAAGAGGAATCACCTGATAACGCAGCGCGGTGTCTTGCGGAATTAACTTAATGACGATGGGATCGATTTCGTAATACTTGAGATTTATAGAGGGAACACCGTATTGCCTGGAAAGCACGCCGGTAATATCGTCGTCGGTAATGAAACCCATCTTGGTCAGGCAGCTTCCCAGCTTGCCACCATTGGAGCGCTGAAATTCGAGCGCTTTGGAGAGCTGGTCCTGCGTAATCAAGCTCTCTTTAACTAAGATTTCACCTAAACGGACGGACATCCGCAGTCACTCCTGGCGCACTAGACAGCCAACGCTCACATTAACAAATGCCAAAGCGCACGGTGGCGCGAATTTCGAGCGTAGTTCTGAAGTGGCTAATACCTGCACGTTAGTGCAGGTTGGTAGCCATAGGGACAGGTGCGATTCTTGACTTGGTCTCACGCGGTGGCTATCGTGCCAAATAGATGTCTTCTTTGTGTTCCCAATTCGCGTTTCGACACCAGACTGGAACATCAGGGAAAACGTGTCTGCCAGTGTTTGAAGCGTGCTGGAGCGCTCTGCCAGCGGTGATTAACAACTTTGTAATGATGCTGACGCGAGTTACCCGCACGAACTCTTCGGTATCTCACAGCGCATTAACCGGTGGAGCGCAATGAGCCGGCTTACTTCCAAACAACGCTGGGGCTTCGCTGCCGGGGCGTTATTCCTCATCTTATTACTCGCGGCGGTGTTTACTTTTGGGTCACTAGGCGTCCCATTCGAACCTAAAGACTGGCGCGAATTGCTTACCCTCTACGCGGTCACCACCTTTATCACCGCGGCACTACTTACTTTTGGTTTGATACTCGTGCGCACCGCGTTACGCCTGTGGGCGGAACGCCGCAAGGATCAGCTGGGCGCGCGGTTCAAAACGAAGATGGTTGTAGGGGCTATGGCTATTTCTTTGCTCCCGGTGCTGTTCATGTTTTTTGTGAGTTATTCGTTGTTGAATCGCACGCTGGGGAGGTGGTTCCCGCGACCGCTGGAAATCGCTTCTGAGCAGACGCAGCTATTACTGAACGATCTTGGACGCACGCAAATTCCTCGGTTGCGAAATATCGCGCACCAGATCGAGCCGCTGTCAACCAAACCCGTCAATGAATTCCTGGGGAGCGCTTTTATCGCGGGCGCTGACGCTGTCTGGATTGTCGATCAAAACGGCAACGCTGTTAGCGGAGGCGTAGTTTGTGACAATCCACCGGAGGTCCGCGACGCGCAGACTTGCATGATGCCGGGTGTTTTGGGTAAACAGTTGCGCGTGCTTCAGAGTGGAATTGAAATCTGGGAAGCCGGCAATTTCACATATTCTGGCGCGCGTATCCCAATCAATAGCTCTCGTGCGATTTCTGGATATTTGTTAACCGCGTATCGCTCCAATCCAACTTTCCTGGACCGTCTCAACCAGATTCAAGCGCAAACCGCGCAATACTATGCTGAAAAGCAGAGTCTGCGTGCACTGAAACGGCAAATGCTGCTGATCCTGCTGTTCTTCACGATGCTGGTGTTGTTCTCTGTGATGTGGGTGGCGTTATTTCTTTCCAAACAGGTTACGGTGCCCATTCAAGCGCTTGCCGAAGGCACGCGCGAAATCTCTTCGGGGAATTTTGATTATCAAGTTCCGGATCAGGTACAGGATGAGCTGGGCATCCTGGCGCGTTCGTTCAATAACATGACCAAGCAGTTGCGCGACAATCGTTCGCAAATCGATCAGTTCACGCGCAATCTGCAACAAGCGGTGCAAGAGCTGGAACGACGGCGCCAGCTGATGGAGACAGTGCTGGAGAATATTCCCACGGGAGTTGTTTCTCTGGACGCCACCGGAGCGATCCTGCGCTGCAATACCGCCGTGAATGGAATGCTGGGGACAAATTCGCGCGACAAACAAACACTGGATGATTTGCTAGGGGCGGAAGCTTCGCGTGCGGTGCAATACCTGATGCGGCGTTCCTTGCGTATGGGAGTGGTGTCGCGGGAAATTGAAACTGTGGCAGGGGGGCGCGTTTTACATCTGGCGGTCACGGTGAGTCCTCTGGGGCCGCGGCGCGGCAATACCGGCTACGTGCTGGTGCTTGATGACCTCACCGAAATGTTGCGGTCGCAAAAATCCGCAGCCTGGCAGGAAGTGGCGCGGCGCATCGCGCACGAGATAAAAAACCCGCTGACGCCAATTCAGCTCTCCGCACAGCGATTGCTGCGCTTCCTTGATCGCCGGACTACTTCGGACTCGAAGCCAGTCGACGCCGAGCTAACTACCCTCGTTCAGGAGTGTTCGCGGTTGATTGAGCGCGAGGTGTCCACGCTGGCGGGCTTGGTGAATGAGTTTTCTCAGTTCGTACGCTTCCCTACCGCCAAGCTGGTGCCCACGGAAGCCAATACGATCGTTCAGGAAGCAATAGAAGTGTTCTCCAATCGGCTGGATGGCGTGACCATCAAAACCCTGCTGGGGGAGAATCTTCCGCAAGTGCGCGCCGACGCGGGATTATTGCGAAGCGTGTTGATCAATTTGATCGATAATGCCGCGGAATCACTGGAGCATTCCAGCCTACGCGAAATTATTGTTTCCACTCGGAATCGCGTGGAGGCTGAATCGGTCGAGATTTCGGTTGCCGACACCGGTCACGGTATTTCGCCCGAAGATAAAGACAAACTTTTCCTGCCGCAATTTTCGACCAAGGGTCGCGGCACCGGGTTGGGTCTGGCCATCGCCGCGCGCATTATTGCCGAGCACGGCGGCACCATTCATGCGGAAGATAATCATCCGGTCGGTTCGCGTTTTCTGATTGAGTTGCCTGTAACGGAAGTCGTCCCTGCGGCTGTAGGCGAACCACATGCCCCAGCGCCGGAATCCTCGCGATGATCCCCAAGCCCCACCTATTGATCGTGGATGATGAACCCGGGATTCGTGAATCACTGGCTTCCATCTTGCGCGACGAGGGCTATCTTGTGGACGCTGTCGGGTCGGCGGAGGAGGCGTTGGAACGCGTGACCAGCGGCGAATTGGAATTAATTCTTCTGGATGTGTGGCTGCCGGGGATGGATGGTTTGGAAGCTTTGAGCCGCATACAGTCTGGAGCGCACCCGCCGGCGGTCATCATGATCTCAGGACACGGTACCATTGAAACGGCGGTGCGGGCTACAAAGCTCGGGGCTTTCGACTTCATTGAAAAGCCGCTTTCGCTTGAGAAAATAGTTTTGCGGGTGCGCAACGCCGTGCAGCAGCGGCGCCTGGAAGAAGAGAATCAGACTCTTCGCAATCAATTGGGGCACCGCTATCAGGTGATTGGCGACAGCATCCCTATGAAGGCGTTGCGGCAACAGATCGCCGTGACTGCTCCTACGAATGGGCGGGTTTTGATTTACGGCGAGAGTGGTACGGGCAAGGAATTGGTGGCGCATGCCTTGCACGCGGCGAGTTTGCGAACCAAGGGCCCTTTCGTGGAAGTGAATTGCGCGGCGATCCCGGACGAACTAATCGAGTCTGAACTTTTTGGTCACTTGAAAGGAAGTTTCACCGGAGCGACAGAAAATAAAATTGGAAAATTTGAGAAAGCTGACGGCGGGACGCTGTTTCTGGATGAAATCGGGGACATGAGTTTGCGCACACAATCGAAAGTGTTGCGCGTTCTGGAGGAGCAGCGCTTTGAGCCGGTGGGCTCGAATCAGACTATACTGTGGACGCGCGGGTCATCGCCGCCACCAATAAAAACCTCGAACAGGAAATCGCGCGCGGCGCGTTTCCGCCAGGACCTGTTCTATCGCCTGAACGTAATTCCCTTTTTTGTTCCGCCGCTGCGCGACCGCTTGCAGGATATACCAACGCTGGCGCGTTATTTTTTGAATGAGTTTAGTGCCGCGTATGGGAAGAAAGGTCGCGAACTAAGCGATACGGCGATGGATATTCTGTTGCGTTACCCGTGGCCGGGAAACGTGCGCGAGTTGCGCAATCTCGTCGAGCGCCTCGTGATCGTTTGTCCGCAACCGCGCATCGAGCCTCACCATTTGCCGCCTGAATTTTTCGTGGCGTGGCGGAAAGCCCCAGCAGCCATACTCCACGTTGTATGAAGCGCGCAGTGCCTACGAGCGGGAATTTATTTTCGCAAATTCCAGGAGAACCGCTGGAACATGACGCAGACCGCCGGAGCCCTCGGCCTTGAACGCAGCCATCTCTACCGGAAAATGAAAAGCCTGGGCATCGCCGCCCCCGACTAATAAGAGCCCTGATTGACGTCGACTTCCGCTTAATCACCCCACTCAAATGTGAGCCCAGGCGTTAACCAAGCTAATTTTCAAAGGCCTGCTGCACTTCGTCACGGGCGATTTGTTCAGAGGAGTGATCGACGGGATCGTATTTCCAGACAGGAGTGCCGCCAACGAGCATTAAGCGATACGTCTTATCGCGGCTATCTCGAATGGTGCGATTGGCTCGATCCAGGCGAACCACGTTATCTGCCTCGCCCACTTTTAATGAAAATTTGTCGGCATTGCATCCTGCGAAAATCGAATGTATTCCTGGCCCATCTGTTTGTTGACTTCTGCAACGGCCTTCTGCGCTGCTTGGCACACTTCGGCCCACTTTTTATCGAGTTGCGCATCCAGCTTGTCGTCCTTGACCAGCTCCTTCTTTTTTCGTTCCACAAGGTTCTTGGCCCAATCTGAAGTGTCCATGAAAGCTCCCGGGTATTTGTCGTGCTGAATTTGTTGAGATAAATCTGTTTTCGTTTGCTCTCTTTCTTTAGCGTTAAGAACTCGGAACCGATGGGGCTCTCAATTTCCCCATTGAAACTTCAGAACCGGAGCGCATTTTGCACCGGTGAGTTTGATTTCCGTAGTACCTCCGGACTTTCCTGCCACGAATGGCTGCATAGGAAGTTCATACTCGCCATTGGCATCCACTTGGTCGCTAAGAGTATGAGTTTGTTCGTCAGATGTAGATTCTAATCCAAGCGATTCATTGGGCTGAAAACCTTTTCCGCGAATCAGGACTAGTTCATTTTTCAGACGGAGACTTATCACTTCGAGTGTGCAACCGTTGTCTGCGGTCTGAATCGGAGCCGGGATAACAGCAAAAAATATTTTTGCTTTTTGATCCTGGGATACCAGCGCCAGGCGATAGATCTCGCCGTCCAGTGGGTAAAACACTAACTTTACGGGAGCATCAGTTTTTCCTGGCTTGTCCGGGTGGCTACATTGATCAGTAGCCCTGCCAGCGCAAGCGACTAGTCCGTCATCCAAAATGCTGAGGCCCGCAATGGACGTAGAAGGATCAGGGACGTTCGGAGGCCAGTCCACCAGCGCGTAATTTTGATCCTTGGGGGCGCCGGTGACGAAGATGTGATACTGGACCTCCAGTTTGCCTTTAACCTGGCCTTTTGAAATTTCTTTGAGTTGCGCGCTCATGCCGGGAGTGGACATGGTGCCGGCTAACCACCTTTTCGTGGCGGTCACGGTTCGTTGAGCAGCAGCGTTACCGGCGAGTGGATCACGGTTAAGCGTAGAATCTTGCCGCGTGGAAGGACCGCTAGCGACTGTGCTTTGAGATTGCGAATCGAGCGTGGCGGATTGCGTCTGCAGCGGTATGAAAGGAGCGCCAGAAGTAAACATCGCGAAATAGAAGCATGCAGCGATAAAAGTCCAACGAGCCCCGTCCAGCATTATTTCCCCCGGGCAGACTGGGATGTCTGCTCAGTATTATGGCGTTTTAAAGCCGATCAGGGCCAACCACGCGACCAACGTAGCGCATTTTTCGTCGGCGCTCCACGGGCTCCCTTGGGATCGACCCATTTCGGTTATGCGAACTTTTAATTTTGGCTCCGAAATGTGGAGCTGCTTCGCGGCCAATTTGTAGAGATCACGTTCTGGAACACGCACGCATTGAAAACTTAGAGATTTGGCGGCTCTGGCGATAGCGGCCCGGTACAACTCGCCTTCAGCGCTGTGCACCATGGCATGCGCGCGCAGCGTGGCTTCCAGGGAGGGCAGTGTGCGACCCGAGGCAAGAACAATTCCGCAGCAGGTCACTTGCTGATTGTTGCTGACTGCCTCCGCGAAGTCGCGCATGGCGACCAATGCGCGGCGATCGATAGCGACGATCACATCCTTGATAAATTCTTCAGCCTTCGGCAGATTCATGGTGCGGGCGACATGATAAGGCTGAACGCCGCCCGGCGAGCCGGGCTCGATAAGCGAGATGCGGCGGCGATCGATCACTTCCGGGGAACGCGGTGATCCACCCAGGGCCACGGCAGCTGTCCATCCGGAATGGGTTCTAAATCCAAGCGCGGTGATCGCATTTTTCACAAGGGCGTCCAGGCGATGCTAGTCGATAGATGGATCTTCAT
>CAVPKZ010000036.1:0-22380 GCA_963705755.1 uncultured Acidobacteriota bacterium
CATGTATGGGGAAACATTGCCGAATCAGGACGGCGCGCCGGTGCGCATGGTTGTGCCGTGGAAGTATGGCTACAAAAGCATCAAATCCATCGTGAAGATCCGTTTTGTCGCTAAACAACCGCCCACCACCTGGAACCGAATGGCTTCTCAGGAGTACGGTTTTTACTCCAACGTGAATCCTAATGTCGATCATCCGCGTTGGAGCCAGGCGAAAGAACGTCGCCTCGGCGAAATTTTCAAGCGCCCCACGCTCATGTTCAATGGCTACAGCGATCAGGTCGCGAGCCTGTACAATGGAATGGACCTCAAGAAGAACTACAAAACTAGGATGCATGCGGTGCTAAACAGTAAGTGGAGCAAGCCGATAGTCTTTCTGTCATGTCTATTGCCCCTGGCGGCACTGGGTTGGCGAGCACTGCACGGCGAGCTGACCGCCAATCCCATCGAGTTCATCACCCATGCCACCGGAGATTGGACGCTTCGCTTTCTGATCATCACGCTGTGCGTTACGCCATTTCGTAAAATTCTCCGCCTTCCGGAACTGATTCGCTTTCGCCGCATGTTGGGCTTGTTTGCCTTTTTTTACGCGTGCCTGCATTTCACTGACGGACATCTGGCTGGATAAATTCTTCGATCTATCGGAAATGTGGAAGGACATCGCCAAGCGCAAATACATCACCGTGGGATTTACGGCATTTTTATTGCTGATTCCGCTGGCGATAACATCAACCGCAGGATGGATTAGACGCCTCGGAGGAAAGCGCTGGCAACTGCTGCATAGGCTGATTTACTTCAGCGCGGCGCTAGGAGTGATTCACTACTACTGGCTGGTAAAGTCCGCGGTAATCAGGCCGCTAACCTATGGAGCAATTGTGGCGGTTTTATTGCTGTGGAGGTTATTCAGTTCACTTTCAAAGAGAAAACAACTGAGAGTAAATGCCGTGACCGTAAGGCCGGTACTAAACCGTTGAGGCGCCTCCTGATGGCTCGGTAAACTCCAAGCCCCAAAATCGCGGTGCGGGAGTAAGAAATTCGACGCCCACGCGCTGACCGCGGTCGTTAGTTTCCCCTACAAAAACTACCCGGCACTCTTGTTCTTCCAACGTCTCCGGATGGGTGAGCACCAACATTGCGCCGTCATCGATTTCGTGTTTTAGAATCAGAAGGCCGCCGTGGCCGTTAACCACCAGCGTTTCACAAGTCTCGCGAAATTTTTTCCCATTGTGCGCGCGGCCTTGGGCCTGCATCCGCATTTTATGAAACATGCGGCTACTGCGCCGTTGTGAACTTGAGGTAATTTGGCTCATACGCAAGTCTCGAATTTCGTAAGGAGACCGTCAATCACCCGTTCGGGCAGGTGTGCTGCAAAGGCAAACGCGAAAAATGTGCGCAACTTGTACCATGACGCCTATACGCCCTAGAATAGTCTCTGGCATCGGATCCTTTCGAGCACTTCCGCTCGCCTACTGGCTACGGCCCGGTTTTGTTTTTAAATCTCTGCACCATGATTGGATGGACCCGTGCGTTTTGAGGAATTCCATGAATTTGGCTGAATATATCGACAGCCGACGCGACAACACCTTGCGGAATTGTGTTCGTTCTTGCGCATCCCCAGCGTCAGCGCGAAAACCGAGCACAAGCAGGATGTGGAGCGCGGCGCGCGTTGGGTCGCTGATAGCTTGCGTAACGCCGGCTTTAAAACGATTGAAATCGTTCCCACGAATTTGCATCCTCTGGTGTATGCCGAATCTTTGGAAGCCCCCGGTAAACCCACGGTGCTGTTTTATGGCCACTATGATGTGCAGCCTGCCGAACCCTTGGAGTTATGGACTTCTCCGGCCTTCGAACCTGCCGTTCGCGACGGAAACCTTTTCGGCCGAGGCACCGCTGACGACAAAGGTCAGGTGCATATTCACCTAAAGGCGCTCGAATCTTTACAGAAAATCAACGGCAAACTTCCCGTAAACGTGAAAGTTCTGATCGAAGGCGAAGAGGAAGTAGGCAGCGTCAGCCTCTGGAATTACGTGCAGAAGAATAAAGAAAAACTCAAGGCGGATGCCTTGCTGGTTTCGGAACTTCCATGCTTGCGAAGGGCGTACCTTCCATCACTTATGGCCTGCGGGGTTTGAATTACTACCAGATCGAACTGACGGGCCCAGCCCGCGATCTCCATTCCGGCGTTTATGGTGGCGCGGTTCCGAATCCGCTAACCATACTTGCAGAGCTTTTCGCCAAGCTTCACGACAAGAACTTTCGTGTCAACGTGCCGGGCTTCTATGATTCCGTTGCCACGGTTTCGAAAGCAGAGCGCAAGGTTCTTAACGCTTTGCCGTGGAAGCGAAAAGAGTTTGAAAAGGCCGTTGGCGCGCCAGGCTATTTTGGCGAAAAGGGTTACACCATCGTCGAGCAACTTTGGACGCGGCCGACGCTGGAGCTGAACGGTATCTGGGGAGGCTATACCGGGGAAGGCGCTAAAACGGTGATCCCCTCCAAAGCTTACGCAAAATTTTCCACTCGCCTGGTTCCAGATCAGGATCCGCACAAGATAGCCAAGCTGGTCGAAAAACAAGTTCGCGCGTTGTTGCCCGCCACGGTCACCTGCAAATCTGAAGTGCTCAGCACCGGGAAACCCTGGTCGGCTTCATTTCAGGCGCCGATTTTTAAGAAGGCCCAGAGTGCGTTGGAAAAAGGCTTTGGGAAAAAAGCTGTCTTCATTCGCGAAGGCGGTTCCATTCCCTTCGTTACCCAGATGCATGACACGTTCAAAGTTCCCTGTGTTCTGATTGGATTTGGATTACCGGACGAAAACGCTCATGCGCCCGACGAACACATCGCGCTCGAGAATTATTTTGGGGGAATCAAAGCCATCGCGCACTTTTACGCGGATCTCGCGACGCTGTAACTTGATTTCGTCCACCGCTCCAGCTGGCTCGGAGATTCAGATGGTGGAAAGTGTTTGGCGCCTGCGAGTCGCATAATCGTTCAGCGCGGCATTCGCACTGTTCACGACCTGGAGAGCGTCGTCTACGGCTTCCAAATCCTGTCCGCGCACCACGAAGTACATTTGATCTTCGCCTATACCGGTGTAGGTCCGGTTCCCGGCGCAACCTAGACTAAAAACGGCGCCGTGTTGCAGCGAGGCCGGCAAAGCCATGCACGTCGGCCGGCCCAACACTGAGGTGCCGCTCGCTACACCTGCTCGATTGGCAGCCTCATTCAACAGCATCGCGAATCGCGGCTGGCAAGTGAACAAAACCACATCAGGTGCCACTGAAGCTTGGGCGAGCGGCGAATACACCACCACCGCAGGCGATTTCTTCAAACGCGGAATTTGAGGCAATTCCTCGGGTTTTACGTAACCCAGATTAAACATCATATTCAAGGTGATCCCGGTTTCCTGTTCGCGTTCCGGCGAAAGTGTGATGTTGTGCGTGTAAGCCCCCACAGCGCAATTAAAATGATCCTCCGGCACGGTATAAAAAGTTCTGCCCCTCGGCCGCGAGGCGCCAGAAACTGCACCCTGAAGGCTCGGTGCCATGAAATTTCGCGCACGCCGTAGGGCGCGCGATCGAGATATGCACCGCCACGGGTCTGCTTTCCAGTTTCACCGCGTTGGCGAACCTGGCTTCCAGCACCTTCCAATTGCTGACTTCACTCACATTGGTCTCCACTGGAATAGTTTTTGCAGCATAATACGGCGAGTAAATTCATTTTGGGGCCGATTCAACTCACTCAAAACCCTTGTTTTATGCGGTTATTCACATGCTAAATGAAAAAAACACGCTTGTTATCTGCATTTTTAGTGGTTTCCTCTTGCGTTCCAAGGACAGCTTGGCTATAGTGCCCAACGGCCCGGACTTTTCTCCTTCGCTGTTCAGGACAAAAGGCTCACAGCCAGCCCCCGGTCAAACTCGGGAACAAAACGAAATAGGAACGAAAAAATCAGGAGGATAAGCAGACTAGATGGCAGCCAAGCCTTTGAGCAAGACCAAGATCGTTTCACACATGGCCGAGAAAGTCGGTACATCAAAAAAGACCGCAGTGCTCTTCTTTGAAGAATTATTCAAACTTGCAGTGAAAGAAGCAAAGGGTGCCGCCGGAAAATTTGTCATCCCCAACATCGGCCGCGTAGTAAAGGCGCATCGCAAGGCGCGTCTTGGCCGCAATCCCCAGACCGGCGAGCAGATTAAGATCAAGGCCAAGACGGTTGTTCGTTTGCGTCCGGCCAAGGCGTTTAAGGACGCCGTTCTGAAGTAGCTTCCGACTTAAATCAGATTCGATAAGCAACGATCTGCATAACGCAGACAATGAATTCGTTGCAGGTCGGCCGCGCCCGGTATCCTGTGGCCGACAACAATTGCGGCACATCAATCCCTTAATGAATTCAGTAGGAAAACCTCCGGCGAAGTGGCCTACGCCACAACCGGAGGTTTTCTTTTCTGTGGAGCGCTTAAAGAAAGTGCGAGAAAAATCTTCTGACACTGCCGGGATTTAGAGCGTCTTCACGTAGGCCACGACGTCTTTAATTTGCGGCGTTTCCAGGACTTCCTTGAATGGGGGCATCAAGGTATCGCCGTTTTCGATCCACGTTTTCAGAGTCTCATCGGTAACTTTATTGTTGTTGACCGTGAACGTTCCGCGTTTTGAAATACCCTTCAATCCTGGCCCGATTTTTTTGGCGTCGCTGTCTGCGTAATGGCAAACCGCGCATTTCTGCTCGAAAATTTCCTTGCCGCGCGCCGCAGCTGCGGAGTTCTTGCCGGCTCCGCCAGGGCTAGCCTTTTTAGCCGTCGGTTCCTGAGCGAATGCAAATCCGGATAGTCCCAGAGCGGCGATACCCACCAACAGATAATTACTCTTCACGCTTCCCCCAATAGTCCTGGTGAATTGACTGAACTCCATTTTGTACTTTTATTACTGTTAATTCCAGTTCCTAACTATATCCCGGCACAAAGGACAGGTAGCCCTTCGAAGCCCTGGAACTATTGTACTTTTGACGCTCATCTCACCGTGTGCTAACAATCAGAAATCATGAGTCAGGAAACTTTAATGCGTGCGTGGGAACTTCTCCAGGATGCGTATCAAGCCCAGATGGAGGGCGATTACGAGCGTGCGGTAGACCTTTACAAATCCTCCCTGGAATTGCATCCGACCGCCGAAGCCCACACATTTCTAGGCTGGGCGTACCATTTCCAAGGCAAGTTGGACCAGGCCATAGCGGAGTGTCGCACGGCCATCGACATTGATCCAGAATTCGGAAACCCCTACAACGATATCGGTGCGTATCTGATCGAGTTGCGGCGGTTTGATGACGCTATTCCGTGGCTGGAGCGCGCCATTGAAGCCAAACGATATGAGCCCCGCCATTTTCCTCATTACAATTTGGGTCGCGCCTATCTCGGCAAGGAGATGTACGCGCGGGCGGCTCGGTGTTTTGAAGAAGCATTGGAAGTTGAGCCCCGCTACCGGTTGGCCCGTGAAGCGCTGGATTCGCTTCGCCGCCTGGTGAACTGAATTATTTCCGCAATCGAATCGGCATTTTAAAAAAGTGGTTATGGCGTAGCCGGGACCACGCCAGGTTTCACAACGCGGTCATAGACATAAAGCAACAACGCGGTGAGCACGCCAATCCCGCTCACTATCCACCAGATTTTTTGTGGCTGGTGCTGCACCTCACCAAAATGGTGAAGCAGTAGACCGCCGAGCCACCCAGCGACGAGCGAACCGATACCAATCGGCAAAAATGCAAATCCCATATATGTTCCCTGCTGCCCCGCAGGCGCCAGCCGCGAGATGTATTCGTAATATCGCGGCGATTGGATGATTTCTCCGATCGAAGCTGCAAAAAGCGTGGCAACCGCCATCGCCGGTGTGGGATGCACAATCAGGATCAACCACGCTAACGCGGAAACCAATGTGCCCAGGGTAATCGCTCTGAAGGCTGCAACTTTTTTCATCAAAGAACTCATCAATAATTGCAGCGCAATCACCGTCAGCGGACCGGTGACCAGCATTAATTCGGTGTCAGTACTGGAGTTCACGTAATCGTGCACGTAAATCGGAAGAATTATGAATTCCTGCCAGTACACGATCCAGTAGCCGGAAAAGATCAAAAGGAAAATCATAAATTGTGGATTGCCAAGCACCGTTACAAAGTTTCGCCACGCCGCCCCGGCGCTGGCTGTTTGTACCTCATTAGACTGCCGAGGCTCCTTGAACAGCAATAAAACCGCGAAAAACATCAGAAATACACTTAACGCAGCAACACGAAAGACACTTTCCACGCGCATATGTTGATGTACCCAGGAGGCCATGTAGGGTCCGGCTGCACCGCCGATATTCACGAGCGTGTAGTAAATGGAGTAGCCGATGGAGCGGACGTTCTCCTTTGAGGCACGCGCGGTCGTTCCCACCACGCAGGGTTTGACCAAGGCAATCCCCAGCGCCGGCAGCATCAATACAAAACCTACCAGCAACCACAGCGGCACCGCGGCACGCACTGGCGCGAGCCACGACGAGCCCAACGAACCCAGCAGAAAATACGCACAGCTCAAGATGAAATAGGCCAGCGAAAGCGATCGCCGGAAACCCAGGCGATCCGCCAAGGTCCCGCCAAATGCGGCGAGAAACCACACCAAGCCGCCAAACAATCCGGTCAGTCTAGTGGCTTGCGCGGTTGGAAAACTCAGCGTCTCGTGCAAATAACGCCCCAGCGAGGCAAACGCCGCATAGTAAGAAAGTCGTTCGAATAATTCGCTGATGTTCGCTACCCAGAAGGGGCGTTCGAATCCGTCGCGGATTTCTTTCAGCCGACCGCCAAAACTCATCCGTCCTCCTGCGCGAATTCAATCTGCAGACGCGCCGCGATTCTAATGGAATGCCTGCGCTTTTGACACCGCGTTTCGTCGTACCGCAAGCACGCTTATCCATTATAGGAATTGCAATATCGCAATAATCGCGAAACTATATCTAGTGCGGGGCAATCTAAAGTAAAAGCACTGTTGGCGAGCACGCCAGTTTGAAGCATCATGGTTTGGCATCTTTTTGGGGGTAACTAGTGAACGTGAAAAGCTACGCAGTTCGCAATGCTATCGCCATTTTGGCGATGGCACTTTTTGCATCGATATTTTCTGCCGGCCTTTTTTCCACTCGCGCGCAGAACAAGGTGATGGGTGAGGTCAGGTTCGAAGGCACCACAAAAATAGAGAAGGACGCTGGAGTGTGGGTCGACGGAAATTACGTCGGTTATTTGAAGGAATTGAAGGGCGACAAAAAAATCATGCTGTTGCCCGGTGAGCACGAAGTGATCATCAGACAATCCGGGTATGACGACTTCAAAAAAAAGGTTGTGGTCGAACCCGGCCAGGTTCAAATCGTTAACGCCGTGCTGCTGAAGAGCCCGCGCGCCACCGCACCAGAGATTACCGCAACATTGAAGCTCAACATCGAGCCGAAGCGCGCCGCCGTTTTCCTTGATGATAAGTTCGTGGGCCACGCCAGCGAATTTGGTGGAAAATTCCGCTCCATGCTCATCAGCCCGGGCAAACACCGGATTAAAGTCGAATTGCCTGGCTATCGCACCTACGACACTGAAATAGATCTGCTGGCCGGGCAAAAAACTGAGGTAAAGACCGTGCTCGTACCGGGAAGTATCGAGCAAGCTGGCCCGCTCATCAAGAAACCCGATTGATTTAGTTGTTTTCGTGAAGTGGGATTGAATAGCGGCCACCTGCAGAGTGAGGTGGCCGTCTCTTTTTTGTCCAAATCATATTTTGGCGTCAAACAGCAGACTTGAGCATGTCAGACCCGATTCCGCTTTTTGCAGCTCCGAAATATCCAACGGCAACACCTGGAATCCTCGCGCTTCGATTCGTGCGCGCGTCAATGGAAAAGATGCTGGCAGAATTACCGTGTCGCCAAGGGCCAAGGCATTCGCCGCATGCGGTTCCTCCGGCGCAATATCAATCCACTCAAAGCCGGGCATGCGCGACGCATTAAACCATTCCCGATTTGCAAGCAATGTATTCCGCCCAAGAAACGTCACCGCAGATTTAAGATGCAAGCATCCGCTCACCGGCACGGCCGTCACGGTGTAGCCGTAGTCCTCGACGATCGATCGCAATTGACGGATACCGTCATCATTCGTGCGTTTAGACCGCCCCGCGAAAAGATCATGCCCGACACGCAAGATATCGCCGCCTTCCGCGGCGCCAGGCAGCTGCACATATTTTAATTCGCGAAATTTCGATAAGACCTTCGCCAGCGACGCCGCTTCCGAGCGTCGCGATTCCGTGCCCAGTGGGAAAATTAAGGCTAGCTCGTCGAGCACCATCGCCGGATCTTCAACGAACATGGAATCCGCGAGCCCCGCTTCGGCGGGGAGAGAAATAACTTTGGCGCCAAATTTCTCAAGCACCTGTTCATACGCTCGATGTTGCTCAAGAGCCTTTGCCAGATCGATTGGCGCGCGGGCTACGAAGGTCAGCTCGCAATTTACTATTGCCGGGCTAACTCCGCGCGTGATCGCGGTAAGCATAAGGAGAAGAGTCTACACGGATTAAAAAATTGGCGGGGGACTATCGCCCGAAGGCGAGCGTGTTCGCAACAAATCTGGTGGGCACCTGCAGAGTTTCGGGAGCAGTGAAGAAAAAGTTTTATTTTTATTGCCAGGGGCCTCTTGGGGCAAAATGTGAGATCCACAATCGCGTCAAGGTTGCGCCCAGCAGTATTCCTACCAACAGCAGGCCAATTATCACCACCACGTTCCAAATAGCCGCGCGCGGTCTGACATCGCGGTTGTCAGGAAGGTTTGTTGGCAAATCGCCCGGCTCAGAAACCAAAACGGCCGGTATCGTCGGTGTCGCGGATATTTCCGGCTGCACCAACAGACAATAACCTCTTCGTGGAATCGTCTCGATGTATATCGGCCTTTCCGAGGAATCGCCCAGGGCAAGCCTCAATTTATTCACAGTAGTGTTAACGTTGGCGTCGTAATTGACGTATGTTTCCGCCGACCACAGTCGCTGGCGCAGTTCCTCGCGAGTGACTACCTCGCCGGGCTTTTCCAGTAACGTCATCAGCACCCGGTACACTTTTCCCTGTAATTTTAGCTTTTCCCCATTTTTCGTAATTTCCTGGCGTTGCTGATCGATTTGAAACGGACCCAAGCGGATATAGCGCCCGGACGAGAGAGGGCTGTTCTCCGCGCTGGTCGGATCGTATCTTGCTTGCATGGGAACCACTCCCGTTGTCATCAACATCACCCTTGATACCTATAGACGTACGTTGACGCCTTTTGTTTTAAGTACGCAGCATTTCTAGGAAGGTTCCATACTTTCAAGGATGCCGGCGGAATACAGCGGTCTTTTTGTGGTGAAGAAGAGAAACAATTCGCCCAGTAGCTCGCTATTCGTTGAGAACACTGGAAAGTTACAAAGAAATGACAATGCGGTGCGTACTTCGGCGTCCTCCTTGCTCGGAAGTTCGCGCCTAGAAGGGTATATTCACCGCTGAGGAAGCGGCAAAACCGCAGGGGCTATCAAGGTAGAATTTGGCCGAAGCGGTAGGTTGTACAACCGGAAAATAACAGCTAGACAACTTGGGTTCGCAGCGCTAGGGCAAATCCAGGTCCAAGGCGTAAATGTCAGTCAGCCCGCGTTCGACAGTCACATACAACCAGCCTGAAGCATCTAGCCCGTTGAATAAGTAGTGCGCCGGGCTTTGCAGCATCTCCCCAAAGCTGTACACGCGCTGCGGTTGGCCGCCCACCACGTTTACGCGATACACCGATTGTTCTTTTTCAAGTTGATCCTGAAAATAAATGGATTCCCCGTTATCGGACCAATAAGGAATACCAATCAGGCCGCCTTCCGCCAACAGCCGCCACTCCTTGGTCTGAAAATCGTAAAGCACCAGATGATGCTTGCTTTCATCGAGGGCCGCGATATAACGCCCGTCCGGAGACCATCGCGGTTCCGCAAATCCGCGGGAATCCGGCAATAGAGTGAATTCGCCAGTCTGGGGCTTGAACAAATAAATTCCAAACTTTGGCGGGATTTTCACATCCCGCATGCTGACCACGATTTGGGTGTCGTCGGGAGACCAGTCCGCTGACGCTCCCTCGCGTCCTTCCGGCAACACCGCGCGCAAACCTCCTCCATCCGACGACAAGATATAAATTTGGCGCGCATGGCCCGGTTGTACGCCAGTGAATAAAATCCGCTTTCCATCGCGCGACCATCGTGGCGCGGCCGCCACCAGCGGCGCATCGGTCAATCTCAATTGCTTCTTGGAATCCATCCTGCTGAGCCACAGCGATCCGCCCGGCCGGTCTACATATAGAAGCGATTGCCCGCCCGGCGAAACTACGGCTTCATCAGCTCGCAGAGTCGGCATTAAAAAAACCGAGCCATTCGTTTTTGGATCGATCTTCTTCAATTCGCGATGCGATCGTAAGCTGAAGGCGAACACTCGCGAGCCGGTTTGCGCCGGGATCGAAACCTGCAGCGAATCGGGTCCGCGGGTCAGTTGCACCGGCCCTTGGTTGGTCCGCCGGAACCAGCTCCAGGTTTCTCGCATTCCCCACAGATTGCACTCGTCGTTTTGGCACCCCGAAAACAAAAAATATTTTCCGTCCGCCGTCCACTGACCGGAGGATTGCGAAACGGGTGGCGTTCCGCGGCCAAGAACGCGATGCAATTTGCTGCCGTCGGCATTCATCTCCCAAATAGTTGAGCCGTTGCTGCCTCCATTCTCGCTGTGGAAGCGAATCGTTTCTCCATCCCCGGACCATGCTGGCGCGTGCGGCTGCCCATTGGGACGCGCAATCTCGTGAAGTTGAGTTCCATCAGGGCGCACCGTGAACAGGCTTCGCTCGTGCACGAAAACGACCTGGTTGCCGTCGGGCGACCACGCTGGATCGCGACCGGTAGCTTCGCCCAATCTCCGGGGCGCACCGCCTTGTACGGGCCACAGCCAAAGGGTCATTTCGTCGTCCGGGCGGTTAAACTCTCCGATTAGAAATTCTGAATGGTCAGGCGAAATAGCAAACAGCCGGGTATTGGCAAATGGCGCCGCGACCACTTCCGCGTTTCCCCCCTCGACCGAGGTTTGCATCAAATGCCAGCGTTCCCCGAAGCGCTCACGGAAAAAAATTCGGCTGCCGTCGGAAACGATGCCGACGGTCTCGTCGATGTCTCCAGCATTGGTGATGCGCACCATTCGTTGCACGCTGGGGTGCGGAATCGGATAAATGATGAAGAAGAATAGCCAGGAACCAGACAAGATGGCGATCGTTAATAACGTTATGTCCCACCAGCGCCGGGCACTTTGTTCCTTGCGTCGTTCTTTTTGCAGTTCCGCGACGCGCTCTGCGGAAAACTCCGGCTGCATCGAAAGGTGAATTTCCACCTCGTCTGTGCCCGTCGAGGTAACGGAGGGTTTGGCGCTCGTGACATTCACGCGAGCGTGAATCTGATGGACTGGAGCAAGGAAGCGGTAACCTTGGCGAGGCACTGTTTCGATGAAACGTGGATTCTCGGCATCGTCCTGCAAACAGGAGCGCAATTTCTTCAGGGCGGCGTTCAGGCTGCCATCGAAATTTACGTGTGTGCCATCCTGCCAAAGGGCTTGGCGCAACTCCTCCCGCGTGACGATCTCACCGGGCCGCTGCAACAAGATTGTTAGAATCCGGAAAGGCTGGTCTTGGAGTTTAACCGGGTGCCTTGGCGGGTGACTATGCCACGCACTAGGTCCACGTCAAACAGGCCGAAGCGTACGGAGAGGGGTTGAACTCTTGGTTCCAATGTGCGCCCCGTAAAATCAGCGGGAAATATATCACACATAGAGTCATTTGAAGCAATAAGTCTTTTACTCGCAGCGATTTACTAAGTCATAAGAAGGTCTTTTGACACCTGACATTTCCTGTCGTATCTATCAAGTTATCGGGGACCTGCTTCTGAAAAGAAGTGGTCTCTGTAGTCCTTTTAATCCGAATAAGGAGGCCTTCAGAGAAAAATCTGTAAGCCCATAGTCCCAAGAACCATCGAATCCCCGCGTCCAATATGAACCTTTCAGTCCAAAGTCCGGATACGAGGTGTTCATATTGGGCGCGGGTTTCGATCCATTCTCCTGCTGTAAGACCTTCCTCCCTCGCCATTTCCCAACAACACCGCTCCTATTGCTTTGCGGCCGTAATCCCCACCCCTTCCGGCAGTACCGAAATTTCTACGCTCGACGGATAGCTCTTGGAGCGATAGATGTGCTGGGTGGCTTTCTGATAATCGTTGGCCTTGGCTTCAAAAATGTTGGTACAAATTTCTGCGGGTTGCGATCATAAAGCGGGAACCACGAGCTTTGCACCTGCACCATGATGCGGTGACCCTTTTTAAACACATGATTTGCTGTGTGCAGGTCGATCGTGAACGGGGTGACCGCTCCGCTTGTAGAGACTGAGGCTTCTCCATTGATTTCTGGAAGCGGCCGCGAAAAATTTCATCCGAGATCATCAGTTCATAGCCCGAAAGCTTCCAATCCTGCGGATATTTTTCAGGATATACGTCGATCAGTTTCACAACCCAGTCACTGTCTGTGCCGGTTGTCGATGCGAAAAGCTTGGCGGTCACGTTGCCTGCGACGGTCAGGTCCTCCGTTAATTCCCCGGTTTGCCAGGTCAGGACATCCGGGCGTTCATCCACAAAGCGCTGATCCTGCACCAGCCAGGTGTACCAACTGCCGGGATGATCCTCGGGATAGGTGCTGTCTACCGGGCGGTGCCGGTAAGCGACGGGATGAGCAGGGTCGCTTATATAACTGTCGAATTCGTTCGTGGAGTCCGATTGTGGAGCGTCAAAGGACAACGCGCCATTTTCACGGAAATAAAGATTTCGTGGTTTGGCCTCCTTGGGGGGCCAGGCATCGAAAGAGGTCCAGATGTTAGTGCCAGACTGGAAAAGTAACGCTTCCTTCAGCGGCAGCGTTCCCTTGTCCTTCAACCAATAGGCGAACCAGGGGGCTTCGACCTTCTGACGGAAGTAAACCGCTGTGTCGCTTCCAAACGGTATCGCGCCCAGCGTATTTCCGAGTCCGTGCCCCCAACCGCCATGATTCCAGGGGCCCACCACCAAATAATTAAGATGTTCGGTGTCGGATTTTTCCAGATTTTCGTAGGTGAACATGGGCCCGTAAAAATCTTCCTGATCCCACCACCCGGCCACATTCAAATCCGGCACGGTGGTTTCTTTCAGTCCGTAGGCGACGGCATGTTTCTTCCAGAACTCGTCGTAACTATTGTGCGCGACGAAATCGTTCCATGTAGGGATGGCGCCGTGAAAATATTTTTCGTTCGCGTTGGACAAGGCCCCAAACGCAAATACCAGTCATAGACATCGAAGCGGTCAAACTCAAAACTGAAATTCTCATTGGAACTTTCCAGCAAGGCCACATATTCGAAGCCGTAGCTCAAGCGAAATGCACCGTTATGAAAGAAATCGTCGCCCAGGAATGTATCGCCCATGCAGGCCTGCTCGGAAACCGCTTTCAGCGCCGGATGCGGATGGATCATCCCCATGGTCACCAGGAAGCCGTCGTAGGAAATACCGTCCATGCCGACACGCCCGTTGTTGCGCGGAACATTTTTCACCAACCAGTCGATAGTGTCGTAGGCATCCGTGCTTTCATCCACGCCCTTGCTGTCGGCAGGGTCATGGATCGGGCGATTCATCACGAATTGGCCTTCGGAATCGTAGCGCCCGCGAATATCCTGAAACACGAAAATGTAGCCTTCTGGAATCATGTCCGCGTAATGGCCCAACGAACGGCTGTAGCCTTTGTCTGGTGCGGAAATTCCGTACGGGGTGCGTTCAAAAAGTATTGGGAACGGTCCTGGAGCCTTGGGCGTGTAGATCTCGGTGTGGAGCTTGATTCCGTCGCGCGCCGGAATCATTACTTCTTTTTTGTCGAACACATCTGTGTAATTGAGGGGTTTCGATTCCTGTGCGTAAATCCGGCCAATACGCCAGAAAACATCAGCAGGCCGGCCAGTAAAATTCTGTTAGGGGTCAAAGCGAACAAAGATTGCATCTTCACTCCTGATCGCGGTTGGAAACACCAGCGAGCGACAAATTTTAGCACGTGCTCCGTGGCTTTTTTTGTTACGGCGTGGCGAATGATGGGGGCATCGCACAATGAGGAACGCGATGTTAGGCGGAAGCGAGATAAACGTAACGCAGGATGAACAAGACGGTAAGGACCCACACCAGCGTGTTTATTTCTTTAAACTTTCCAGCCGCGGCTTTCACCAGCGCATAAGAAATAACTCCAAAGCTGAGACCCGTGGCGATGCTGAAGGTAAGAGGTGTCACGAGCATAGTGATGAAGGCGGGCAGGGCCTCGCTGAACTCTTGCCAGCGAATATGCGTAATGGATTGCGCCATTAAAACGCCCACGAGAATCAGGGCCGGAGCGGTTGCGTAGGCTGGAATCGCCGTGGCCAGTGGCGCGAAGAACATAGCAAGAAGAAATAATCCAGCCACCGCCACATTGCTAAGACCGGTGCGGGCGCCAGCGGCTACGCCCGCGGCACTTTCGATGTAACTTGTCACCGTAGACGTTCCCGTCAGCGAGCCAAAAATTGTTCCAATGGAATCCGCGAGTAACACCCGTCCAACCCGAGGAATTTTGCCGTCTTTGACAAAACCTCCCTGCTCGCATACGCCGACAAGAGTGCCTACGTTATCGAACAGATCGACGAACAAGAACGCGAACAGAATCTCCAGAAAACCGAGATGGGATGGCGGCGCGAAAATCCAACTGCAAAAACGTCGAAGATGGATGCGGCATGGAGAAGATTGCCGAAGGCCAGCTGGAAATACCGCGAAGCATGCCTAGCAGTGCGGTGCCCACGATACCGATCAAAATGGCGGCGTTGATTTTTCTGGCCATCAAAATAAGGGTCAACGCCAGTCCGAAACATGCTGTTTGCACTTCCTTATCGGCAAAACTCCCCAGCCCTACAAATGTCGCGGGATTGGAAACGATCAGCTTCGCGTTACGCATTCCCACGAATGCGATGAACATTCCAATTCCTGCCGCAGTGGAATGCTTCAGACAATCGGGCATTCCGTTGACGATTTGCTCGCGAACACGCGTGACGGTCAGAACCAGGAAAAGTACGCCCGAGAAAAACACCACCGCGAGCGCCGTGCGCCACGGAACATGCATAGCGAGACAAACGGAGTAGGTGAAGTACGCGTTCAGCGACATCCCCGGGGCCAACGCGATTGGATAGTTGGCGTACAGCCCCATCACCAGCGTCGCTACTGCCGCCGACAAACACGTTGCAAACATCACTCCATCGGCAGGCATTCCCGCTTGCGCCAGAATCTGAGGATTCACCACGACGATGTACGCCATGGTTATAAAAGTGGTGACGCCGCCAAGCAGTTCTTGCTTTACCGAGGTGTGGTTCTCGGTGAGGTGGAAATAACGATCGATCAATCATTCCCCGCTTCAGCTGTAAGGAAGTTATCCACGACGGTCGGATCGTTGTCCGATGCAGCGATGACGATTACCCGATTTGCAAAACGGATCTCAATACTCAATTTTGTCCGGTTTCTCCGCCCAGGCCTTAAAAGCCGCCGATGCTTCTTCCCGCATCATCTGTCGCGTGGGAATTTTGCGTTCGGCATGCGGCAGCTTCAATTCTTTATAAATAAACGAATCATCGAAACCGATCGCAGTCGCGTCCTCCGCTGAGTTCGCGAAGTAAATACGCGAAATGTGCGCCCAATAAATAGCCCCCAGACACATAGGGCACGGTTCGCAGGAGGTATATAGCTCGCAATCTAAAAGTTCAAACACACCGAGCTTTGTGCATGCCTGGCGAATCGCCAACACTTCCGCATGAGCCGTGGGATCGTTGGCGGAGGTGACCCGATTCACATTTTCCGCGATAATTTTGCCGTCTCTTACGATCACGGCGCCGAACGGACCGCCGTTGTTAGAGTGAACATTCTCAATGGAAAGCTGAATGGCCCGCGCCATAAAGGGATTGTTCATGTTAAGTTGCCGCTCAGGCTCCCGGATTCCCAAAAATCAAATCATCGCCATGCTCAAAGCTACGGCAAAATTCTCCGGCATCTCTTAGGCGCAGCAAGTATAAGCCCTCGGTGTAAGTTGGCCGGTTCGAATTATGACTTGCAGCGATTTGAAAAACTGCAGATGCCCTTACGTGAGTTACCTTAAACTTAAAGCAGATTGCAGGGAGCTCCGCTGATTACATGGATTTGCAAGCTTTCCTTTCCCGGCGCGTTGTCACCCCTCAGGGCATTCGTCCGGCTGCGGTCCTCGCGGACGGCGAAGTGATCCGCGAGGTCGTAACGCCCAATCAAATCCCCTCAGAAGCAAAAATTCTCGATTTCGGCGATGCCGCCATTCTGCCGGGCCTTATCGACGCGCACGTTCACATCAATGATCCCGGCCGCACCGAATGGGAAGGATTTGACACCGCGACCCACGCGGCGGCTGTGGGTGGATTCACCTGCGTTGTAGATATGCCACTGAATTGCATACCGGCCACTACGTGCGTGGGCGCGCTGGAAGCCAAGCGGGCTGCGGCGAAAGGCCGGTGCTGGGTGGACTGGGCTGCCTGGGGAGGAGTAGTGGCCGACAATCAGCAGGAGATCACCAAGCTTGCGGGCGCGGGAGTCCGGGGCTTCAAATGTTTTCTGGTCCATCCGGGCATCGACGAATTTACGATGGTTGCTGAACAGCAGTTGCGCGAAGCCTTGCCCCACATCGCGCAGACCGGCTTGCCTCTTCTGGTGCACGCTGAGCTCCCCGATTGTATCGATGCGGCCACCAAGAATTTGGAAGGAGCCGATTGGACCGAGTATTTAACGTACCTGCAATCGCGCCCCGAGGAGTCGGAACTCTCTGCGATAAAACTTCTCATCTCGCTTTGCCGCGAATACGGATTTCGTTTGCATATCGTGCATTTGTCGGCGAGCCAGGCTTTGCCTGCTTTGCGGGCTGCGCGGCTTGAAGGACTTCCCGTTTCGGAAGAGACTTGTCCGCACTATTTGCATTTTCAGGCTGCAACAATTTCGCGAAGAGCAACGCAGTTCAAGTGCGCTCCGCCACTTCGCGGCGCTGAAAATCGCGAACAGTTGTGGAGCGCCCTCAAAGATGGAACGATCGATGTGGTAGCCACCGATCACTCGCCGTGTCCGTCGGAAATGAAGCGCTTTGCTGAAGGCAACTTTCAGACGGCATGGGCGGCATTCCCAGTTTGTCTGTGGCGCTACCAGTGATGTATACCGAAGCTCGCGCGCGAGGATTTTCTCTTATGGACATTGCGCGCTGGATGTCTGAAACGCCCGCAAAACTGGTTGGCTGCCAGTTGCAAAAGGGCAAAATTGCCGCCGGCTACGACGCTGACCTGGTGGTTTTTGATGAGGCTAGCAAATTTCTGGTGACACCGGAGCGACTTCATCACCGGCATTCGTTTTCGCCATACCTGGGCGAAAAATTGCAAGGCGAGGTAAGAGCTACGTATGTCCGCGGTAGGCTCGTTTTTGCGGATAACAAATTCTGCGGAAGACCAGAGGGACGCGAACTCCCTGTTTAGCTTCCGGGATCAATGGCATGACTAACGATCGCATTGTCGGCAAATCGGTTCCGCGACTCGAGGGACGCGACAAAGTCACGGGCGCGTCCCGGTACGTCGACGATATGGAATTGCCGGGCATGCTTTACGGCGCGACCTTTCGCAGCCGTATCGCGCGAGGCAAAATAAAATCAATTAATTTTTTGCCCGCGGTGAAGTGGGATGAATTTGTCATCGTCACCGCGAAAGATATTCCGGGAAAAAATTGCATCGTGTTAATCGGCGACGATCAGCCCTGCCTCGCACAAGAACTGATTAATCATCCAGAGGAGCCTATCCTCCTGCTTGCGCACCCTGACCGAAATCTTCTGGCCAAGGCGGTAGAAGCCATTTCTATCGAATATGATCCGCTTCCGCCCGTTTTCAGTATCGAGGAGAGCGAGAAGCTCTCCGAAATTATCTGGGGCACGGATAACATTTTCAAAAGCTACCTGATCACAAAGGGTGACGTGGAAAGTGCCTTCAAAAACGCCGACCACGTCATCGAAGCGGAATACACCACCGGCGCGCAAGAGCAGCTGTACATCGAAAACAACGGGATGATCGCGGTTTTCGATCCACAACAGGGCATCACCGTGTGGGGTTCATTGCAATGCCCCTACTATGTGCACAAGGCGCTCATGGAATTGTGCGGCTTGCCGGAAGACCGCGTGCGCGTGGTGCAAATGGAAACAGGCGGCGCTTTTGGCGGCAAGGAAGAGTACCCATCGATGCTCGCGGCGCATGCGACGCTTCTAGCCATCAAGTCCGGTAAACCGGTGAAAATCGTGTATGACCGGATGGAAGACATGACCGCGACTACCAAGCGGCATCCTTCGCGCACGCGTCACCGAACCGCCGTGAGCAAAGACGGCAAAATTCTTGGCGGAGAAATTGAATTCACGATTGACGGGGGCGCATACAAAACGCTAACACCGGTGGTGCTTTCGCGCGGCGCGTTGCACGCGGGCGGACCTTATTACTGGCCCAACGTTCGCATTCGCGCCAAAGCGGTCGCCACCAACGCGCCGCCGCACGGCGCGTTTCGTGGATTTGGCGCACCGCAGTCGCTCTTCGCGATGGAGCGCCACATGGATTTCATCGCGCAGACCTTGGGGATTTCCCCCATCGAGGTTCGCAGAAGGAACTTCCTTAAGCCCGGACAAACGACCACCACGGAACAAGTTATAAATGAACAGATTGATCTCGGGAAGCTTCTTGATCGCGCGCTGGAACTGGCCGATTACCGCGCAAAGAAAGAAAAGTTCGCGCAGGCGAATTTAAGCGCTGATAAAAAGAAAGGTATTGGCATCGCGGCTTTTCTACATGGCGCCGGCTTTACCGGTTCCGGCGAGCGTTATTTAAATTCGCTAGTTGGGGTCGAAACGTGCACCGACGGCACCGTTCGCGTGTTGGTGTCGAGCACCGAATTTGGACAGGGCACAAAAACGGTGCTCTGTCAGATCGCCGCAGAAGCACTGGGAGTGCGCTACGAGGATGTGAGCATCGCGCAACCCGATACCCAAAAAGTTCCGAATAGTGGGCCCACGGTGGCCTCGCGAACAATCATGGTCGTGGGAAAGCTGGTGCATTCAGCCGCGTTAGCAATCTTGCAGATGTTGAGATCCAACGGTTTGTTAGGGGAAGTTTATTCCCCCGAAGAATTTCGTGCCGCATGCCGCCAGCATGTCGCGAAACATGGAGTATTCCGTTCTCTCTCGCGTTATCAGCAGGCTGACGATATTTCCTGGGACGAGGAAAATTATCGTGGGGCCGCTTACGCCGCGTTTGCGTGGGCAGTCTACATCGCCCAAGTAACTGTGGATCTCAGCTCCTATAGCGTAACGGTGGACGATTTTGTTTGTCTGCAGGAAGTCGGCCGGGTTCTCCATCCGGTTCTCGCAGCGGGGCAAATTATCGGCGGTGTGGCGCAGGGGATCGGCTTCGCGCTCTATGAAAAAGTTGTTTGGGAGAACGGGCGCATGAAGAATGGCCAGATGACCAACTACATCATGCCCACCTCAGCCGACATTCCCCCAATCAGAGTCTTTTTTGAGGAGTTGGGCAACGTTCACGGAGCCTTCGGAGCTAAAGGAATCGGGGAGCTTCCAATGGATGGGCCAGCCCCTGCAATCGTCAACGCCATTAGCGACGCGCTGGGCATTTCTTTCAATTCTGTTCCGCTGCTGCCCGAAGATATTTTCGAGGCTCTGTCTGCAAATAGTTCGGATGACACGACGCCTGCATTGGCGGACAGCAAGCAATGAACGACTCGCAGACGGCCAGTAAATCCGACATACCTTTGGTCGTGAATGGAAAAACCGTAACGGTGCGCGCTTTTCCGATGGAACGATTGCTGGACGTGTTGCGTGTACAAATTGGATTGACGGGCACCAAGGAAGGTTGTGGCGAAGGTGAGTGCGGTTCGTGCTCGGTTTTGGTGGATGGAGCTTTGGTGAATAGCTGCCTGATACCCGTGCTGCAAGCCTCGGGCACACATATCACCACGATTGAGGGCCTGGCTACCGACAAACGATTACACGCGCTACAACAAGCTTTTCTCGATTGCGGAGGCGCGCAGTGCGGCATCTGTACTCCAGGAATGATTCTTGCCGCCGTTCACTTGTTGAGCAAAAACCCACAGCCGACAGGCGCTGATATTCGCGAGGGATTGTCTGGCAATCTTTGCCGATGCACCGGCTACATGCAAATTTTTGAAGCCGTCGCAGATGCTGCCCGTCGAGGAGTCCAATGAGGTCGCATCCTGCCGAGTATGAACTAGCGGCTCCCAACAATTTGCCGGCGGTGCTTTCGCTACTCGCTGAGGAGCCCGGCACGTGGCTACCTATCGCGGGTGGTACCGATTTGATGGTGCAGTATGCCGCGGGCCACCTGGCCACTCGAAAGTTGGTCAGCATTTGGAATTTGCCGGAGCTTCGTCGTATTGAACTTCTACCCGGTGAAATTCGCGTCGGAGCTGGGTGTACCTACACAGATTTGATACACAACACCGCGGTGAACCGCGAATTTCCATTATTAACCAGCGCCGCGCGCTGGACCGGCGGGGTGGCGAATCAGAATCGCGGAACGCTCGGGGGCAATATCGTCAACGCTTCGCCAGCTGCGGATTCTCTACCCGCATTATTGGTGTACGGAGCGGAATTGATTCTAGTTTCCGTTCGAGGCGAGCGTCGCATACTTTACGAAAACTTTCACACCGGTTACCGCAAAACGCAGTGCGCCGCCGATGAAGTGATCCAGTCCGTATGCCTTCCGAAACAGTTTTCGGGTTATCGCGCGCATACGCGTAAGATTGGCGCGCGCCACGCGCAGGCCATCTCGAAAGTATGCCTGGCGGCCCTGGGCCGGGTCGCTGGAGGAGTGATCGAAGATATCCGCATGGCTGTCGGAAGTGTCGCTCCGATTCCGTTTCGCTTGAAAGAAACGGAAACAGCGCTTCGCGGCAAGAGAATTGATCCAGCGCTTATTCTGCTGGCAAAGAAAACAGCGGCTCGCGAAATTCAGCCCATCGACGATATTCGATCTTCCGCCAGGTACAGGCGCGCCGTCACAGCCAATCTTGTGGCTGAATTTCTGCACGGTTTTAACGAAGCCGAAAATAAAAAGTCGAATGTGCTCAAGCGTTGGAATTCTCTTCCACCAGAAGAAGCGGCGCTTGAAATTCTACCGTGCTGCGGTTCAAACTCCTGGGCACGACAGGTGGCTGCTCTCAGGCCGATCGAAGATGAAGATAGCCTGCTGGCGGCATCCGACAAAATATGGAGAAGTCTCGCGGAAACAGATTGGATGGAGGCATTTGCTCATCACCCGCGCATCGGACAATCCATCGCACCCGCAACCGCTCCCGCGCGGTCGGCGCAATGGTCGAGCCAAGAGCAGCAAAAAGTCGGCGTGGCTGGGACTGACGTAATTGCTGCACTTGCGGAGGGCAATCGAGCTTACGAACAGCGATTCAACCGTATTTTTATTGTTTGTGCCGCGGGCAAACCTGCTCCCACGATCCTGGATATTCTGCAGAGGCGGATGCGGAATGATGAACAAACCGAACTGCAGGAATCGGCCGAGCAACAACGCCAGATTACCAACCTGCGCTTGAAGAAATGGATCTCTGAATGAGCCGCATCTCCACGCACGTTCTCGATGTTTCCCTGGGCAAACCGGCGAAAGACGTTTCCGTGCGGCTGGAGCGTCGCGAACTCTCCGGCGATTGGTTCGTGCTGGCTTCTTCGCGCACCGGGGCTGACGGCAGGTGCGCGCAATTACTACCGGCAAATGAGACTCTGGTCGCCGGTGTTTATCGCTTGAACTTCGACGCCGCCAGTTATTTTCAAGCTCAGGAAATCGCAACTCTCTATCCGCTAATAGAGGTCGCATTTCAAGTGTAGAAGGCGAATCAGAGTTTCATATTCCGCTGCTCTTAAGTCCGAATGGATACACTACCTACCGGGGGAGTTGATGGCGTGATCGCTTTAGCCGAGAACAGATATGGCAAGTCACGCGTCCGCCTGGTGAGGTGAAGCGGCGTGGCGACCGTAATGATTTTCGCGAATGGACAGTGGAGATTCTCTTCACCGGAGATTTTAAATCCTGTTTCGTTGACGGCGACAACCGCAACATTCTTCCCACCGACACCATGAAAAATACGGTGTACTCGCTGGCGCGCGAATCGTCGCAGACCTGCTTGGAAGAATTCGGTCAGGAATTAGCGGACTTTT